>JBDIAD010000079.1:0-6498 GCA_039812205.1 Leucobacter sp. | reverse complement strand
CGGTCGGTAGTACTCGCAGCGTCGCAGCGAGTACCAGCTGAACGCCCCGAAGAGCATCATCGCGATTGAGAGCGTCACGATGATGAGGCGCCAGTTGACGATCTCCGCCATGCCGCCGAACGCGAATCCGGCGAAGAGAGCGCCCAGCTGCGGGCCGAGCGACTTCCAGCTGAGCGCGGTGGCGTGTGCCGTGGGGGGAAGATAGGCGCTGACGAGCTTGTTCGTGAGCGGAGTGCCGATCGAAGGCACGACCCCCACGAACACGCAGGCCAGTATCAGACCGGCCTCTGATTCGACCGTCGAGAACGAGACGAATGCGGCGCCGGCAAGGACGATCACGCCGCCCGAGAGCATTCCCGGATGCAGCCTGTCCACCAGCGGCCCGACGACGAACGAGCACACTCCCGCGGTGGCGAACATGATCGAGGTGAGTACGCCGATCATGGGCGTCGAGATTCCCAGATCCCGATCGAAGGTGGGGCCGAGGACCCCGAGCGCATACTGCCCGAACGTCACAATGATCATCGCGACGCCGGTGATGACGATGATGAGCAGAGTCGATGCGTGACGCGCGACCACATTCATGACGACCCTTTACCGACGATGCTCACCCGCGAGCGGTGGGACGGTCTGCTCCGGCAGTGGAACGATGAACGCCATCGGCTCGTCCACCCCACCAGACTACACAGCGCGACGCGTCGCGCCCCGTTGTCGCCTCTCGGCGAGCGGAGCTTGACGTGGTGCATGCGTGGATCGATCCGCCCACGCGCGAATCCGGCTGGCTTCTGCACGACGGGCTGACGTTCTTCACGAAACGATCATCCCGTTACGCGGTTCTCAGCCGGACCGGCATGGGTTGCGTCACGCGGCCGTCCGGGTGCGGCGGGGTGAGAGTCGCGGGCGCCGACTCGTCCTCGTAGGTGCCTGCGAGAACGAAAACACCCCCGCCGGTACCGGCGGGGGTGATGTCGTGCGCCCCAAGGGATTCGAACCCCTGACCTTCTGATCCGTAGTCAGATGCTCTATCCAGCTGAGCTAGGGGCGCATGTTGATTTCTCAACCCAACAGACTTTACCGAAAGTCTTCCCAAAACGGAAATTGAATCGGGCACGGCGTGCTTCGCGGCATTCCGGCAATCCGCCGAGCCGTCCGCGCGGAGTACGCTGTCAGGGTGCCGACAGAAGTGAAATCGCCCGCGCTCGCCCGCGCCGAAGGGCTGATCCGCGAGATCCCCGACCATCCGAAGGAGGGGATCCTCTTCCGCGACATCACACCGCTGCTCGCAGACGGCGAGGCCCTTCGTGCGACCGTCGACGCGATGATCGCACCGTTCGCAGGGCAGTTCGACGTCGTCGCCGGCATCGAGGCGCGCGGCTTCCTGCTCGCGAGCGCCGCGGCCTACGCCTCGGGCGCGGGGCTCGTGCCGATCCGCAAGGCCGGCAAGCTCCCGCGCCCCGCCGCGTCCGTCGAGTACGAGCTCGAATACGGCACGGCGAACATCGACATGCACGCCGATCTCGCACCGGGCGCCCGGGTGCTCGTCATCGACGATGTGCTCGCGACCGGCGGCACGGTCGCCGCGAGCCTCGACATGCTCGTGAGCCTCGGGTATCGACCAGCCGGCGTCGCCGTGCTCTTCGAGATCGACGGTCTCGGCGGCCGCGAGCAGATCGGCCAGCACGCGCAGACGCTCAACACGGTCTTCCACAGCGCCCGCTAGGGTTGCCTGGGAGAGTGGGCCGCCAGATCCGCCTGCACAGTATGAGCGACGACAGAGAAGAACCACCGCGCAAGCCCGGGCACCGCGAAACCGGCGAGGGCGAACAGGCGCCGCGCGAGGCGCACTCCGATGTCTTCGATCTCGAGGGATCGGACCCCGAGCTGCTGCACAGCGGCAGGATCCCCGACCCGCTTCCCGACCACACGCCGCTCTTCCGCTGGATGGCGCGCGTGCTCAGCGCCGCGGAGTCGCGCCTGCGCGCCCGCGGCGGCCGATCGTTCCGCGCCATGCTCCGCGTGCTCTGGGCGTTCGTCGCCGGCGTCGGGCTGTTCCTGCTCGTCGGCCCCGTCATCAACGCCCCGCTCGACATCGACGACGTGCTCGCATCGGCGCACTTCGAAGACGTCGACTGGATCGCCCGTGACGTCGCGCTCGACTACGCGATCGACCGCGCCGAGCACGGCGAATTCACCGCCGACGTCACCGAGTCGTTCACGACCTTCTTCGTGAACGACCAATCGGCCTCCGAGATCACCCGCGCCGTCGTCACCGAGTTCCAGGGGCACGACGTCGACTTCGACCTGCACGGCGCGACGATCGACGGCGAAGCAGCGAAGACCCGCATCACGCGCAACCCGACGATGACGACGATCCATATCTCACGGGCCGACGGATCGAGGCTCAGCGGCCACGATCACCGCGTCGAGCTGAGCTACGACCTGCAGAACCTCGTCACCACCGAGGCCGACGAGGCCACGGGGAGAAACGTCGACCAGTGGTCGTGGCCGCTGTTCGCGGCCTGGCCGCAGGCGACCTCCGGCATCGAGGCGTCGTTCACCTTCTCGACGGAGGTGAACGACGCCATGATCCGCGCCCCTCGCGCGTACGTGGGGTGGCTGCTGGTCTCGGGCACGCAGCGGCTCACCCCCGAGGAGACGACGGCGACGAGCGTGCGCTACGCGTTCACGAACGACGACAACCTGCCGCCGAACGCCGACTTCTGGATCCACGCCTCCTTCGAGCCCGGCACCTTCGCGCAGCCGCCCACGACCCCGCTCTTCTGGGTCCAGACCTGGGGGCCGCTGCTGCCGCTCGCGGTGCTCGTCATCATGCTGCTCTTCGGCCTCGCCGCGCGCCGGATCGTCTGGGCCGACAGCGCCGGCAGGCCCTGGTACGTCGCGCGCAGCGAACCGCCGAGCGGGCTCACCCCCGAAGACGCCGCGCAGCTGATGCGCAAGCCGTGGCACGCCGAGCTCATCGCCGTTCTGAGCCGATCCGGCATGCACGCGCGAAGCCGCGGCCCGAGGCGCAGTCTCCGAAAGCGCGGCAAGGTCACCGTTCCCGAGGTCGCGACCGGGCACGCTCGCGAGACGTGGCTCGCGCAGATCGCCCGAGTCGGTCGCCGCGCCGGCCGACTCGGCACCCTCCCCGCGGTCATCGGGCAGCGCAACTCCTGGGCCGTGCAGCGCCCCGATCGCATGGTCGATCAGGGTCTGCGCTGGGTGCCGGACAGCTATCTGCGCGACTCGTTCATCTTCGCGCCGCTCGCGGTCGCGCTGCTGCAGTGGGGCATTCTGCGGCAGCTCTCGCACCAGGTCATCCTCACGGTGCTGTGGTTCCCCTTCGCGATCGTCGCGCTCTCGACGGCGCTCGCCCTGCTGACCGCGTGGTCCGTTTCGAAACCCCGGCCGCTCACGCCCGCCGGCGCGCTCGTGATGCAGGATCTCAAGGGCATCCACGCCTACGCGCGAAGCACGCGCCTCACCGAGCGCGGGCCCCTGGACGAGTCGATCCTGCCGTATGCGATGCTCTTCGAGCCGGCTCGTCGCGCCGGCGATCTCGCGACCGAGCAGGCGATCGCAGAAACCGGGGATCGCGGGCTCACCCGCGGGTGGCGCACGAGCAAGTACATCTCGGGTCCCGCGTTCCTCGCGGCCGCGGCAGCGGTGGCGCTCTTCGCTGGGGTCGTCGTCGCGGTCTCGGCGATCGCCCCGCCCTACGCGATGGAGAAGGACTACGCGACCGATTTCGCGAGCGAACTGCGCGGGCTCAACTATACGCAGACGCGCGGCTTCGACGTCGAGGCCGAACTCGGTCGCGCCGCGGACGGGTCGGCGCGGCTCGACGTCACCGAGCGCCTGCAGGTCGAGTTCGATGGTCAGGCCTCGCGCGTTCCGCAGTTCGCGCGCGAATGGCCCGCGTCGCGGCTCGGGCAGGATCTCGGCCTCACCGACATCGCGCTCACCATCGACGGCGAGCCCGTCGAGACCGTCACCCGCGACAACCCCGCGATGTCGACGCGCTACATCTTCACGCAGCTCGAGGAGGTGCTCGACGGCGTGCACGACGTCGAGGTGACCTATGCGCTCACGCACCCCGTCGTCTCCGTCGACAGCGGCGCCGAGACCTTCGACCAGCTGCGCTGGACGGCCTTCCTCTCCTTCTGGGAGGACACCTACTACACGACGATGTCGAGGCCCTTCGACGGCTCGGTGCCGGTGCGCCCGTTGAAGCTGCAGTTCACGCTCGACGCGGAACTGCTGAGCGCGGTGAAGCACGGGGGGTGGATCGACTACGACCACGAGCGCCCGCGCGTTCGCGGAGAGTCGGGCAACTGGTATGCGCCGTGGGATTACGGGAACAGCACCTACCTCGGCGAGCGCGGGAGCACGCAGCGCTACGAGTTCAGGATCGGCCGGCTCTACACGCGCGACGACGGCGCGCTCGTCGCGACGATCGACGCCGATGCGGTGCAGTCCCGGCAGAAGGACACGATCTCGGGCGACGACCCGGGCACGCCGTGGGTCGTCGACGAGGGGATCAACGAGGAGCTCATGAGCTTCGAACTCCGTCTCGGCGGGGATCTGGGGGTGCGGATCGACTTCGCGCCGGGCACCTTCTCCGGCGTCGATGCCGAGATCTCCCGTACCTACCAGTTCATGCAGGTGCTGCCGTACATCCTGCTGCTCGCGCTCGGGGGGCTCGTCATCATCGTGAGCGTGGTCTCCACCGGCTACGCCGCGTCGCTGCGATCCCGCGGCCGGAGGGGGAGCTCGTCATTCGCGCTCATCGCGTTTCTCGCGATTCCGCTCGCGGCCGTCGCGCAGTGCATCATGTTCTTCTGGGTGATCGGTCCCGGAGCGGGCGACAGCCCGATGATCCCCGGCGCCCTCGCCGTCGGCGGCTTCATGCTGTTGGCCGTCATCGTGGAGATGGGCATGGCGGGCTCGACGATGGGCGAGGTCACGAAGCGGACAGCTGCGCGAAGCAGCGCGTGATGCGCTCGTGCCACCATCGCGTGCGCTCGGCGCCCGCCGCATAGTGCCGCAGCGCGTCGCGGTCGAGCTCGGGGCGGCCGACCGGCAGTGAGCCGTCCACCGGCACGAGCGGATCGCGCACGACGTCGCCGCTCAGCAGGGCGACCGTGCCGAGACCGCACGCCCCGGCGAGCATGCCCTCGGGGAGGGCCGCCGCGAGATGCGCGCCCATCGCGATCCCGACCGAGGTGTCGAGCGCGCTCGAGACGATGACGGGCAGTCCCGCCTCGCGCACGATGCCGACGGCCGAGGCGATGCCGCCGAGCGGCTGCGCCTTGACGATGATGAGATCGGCGGCGCCCGAGCGGGCGACCTCGAGCGGATCGCTCGCCTTGCGCACGCTCTCGTCGGCGGCGATGCGCACGAGCGGCGCGCCCGTCCCGGTCGAGAGTGCCTCGCGCACGCTCGCGAGCTCGGCGATGCCCATGCACGGCTGCTCGGCGTAATCGAGATCGAACTCGGAGAGCGCCCGCAGCGCGGTGATCGCCTCCGCGGGGGACCAGCCGCCGTTCGCGTCGATCCGCACCCTCGCGCCCGCGCCCATGAGACGCCGCACCTCGCGCACCCGCGCGATGTCGTCGGCGAGCGTCTGCCCGCGCTCGGCGACCTTGACCTTCGCCGTGGTGCAGCCCGGGAAGCGGTCCAGGATCGCCGCGATCTCGGTCGCGGCCACGGCGGGGATTGTCGCGTTCACCTCGATGCGGTCGCGCGAGGCGATGGGAAGCGCCTCCCAGCCGTACTCGACGGCGGCGCGCAGCCACTGGCTCGACTCGGCGTCGCCGTACTCCGTGAACGGGGAGAACTCGCTCGGCCCCTCCGGGGCGTCGAAGATCACCGCCTCGCGCACCGAGATGCCGCGAAAGCGGGTGCGCGTGGGAATGGACACGACATGCGCGCAGCTGAGGAGCTCCGCGAGGCTCGGCCGGGTGGTGGTCACCCCACCATCTTCGCACCGCGCGAAGCCGAATAGGCTTGGACGCATGACGCAGCAGGTCTCCGAAATCTTCGACCCGACCCAGTGGCACGAGGTCGACGTCGAATACACCGATATCACGGCGCATCTCAGTCTCGACGGGCGGATCGCGCGCATCGCGTTCAACCGCCCCGAGGTGCGCAACGCATTCAGGCCGAGAACCGTCGACGAGCTCGCCGACGCGCTCGAACGTGCGCGCGTGAACCCCCGCGTGGGGGTCGTGCTGCTCACCGGGAACGGGCCGAGTCCGAAAGACGGCGGCTGGGCCTTCTGCTCGGGCGGCGATCAGCGCATCCGCGGTCGCGACGGGTACAAGTACTCGGAGCGGGAGACCGAGGTCTCGCCCGAGGAGCAGGCGCGCGCGGGACGGCTGCACATCCTCGAGGTGCAGCGCCTGATCCGCTTCATGCCGAAGGTCGTCATCGCGCTCGTTCCCGGCCGGGCCGCGGGCGGCGGGCATTCGCTGAACGTGGTGTGCGACCTCTCGA
>JBDIAD010000078.1:0-6499 GCA_039812205.1 Leucobacter sp. | reverse complement strand
CGTGCCGTGAGCACGCGCGACTTCCGGGCGGCGAGCCCCGCGGTCACGTCGCCGAAGCTGCGGCCGAGCACATCGTTCATCGAGCGCGCCATGTGCTTCACCCGGCCGCCGGCGAGCACGGTCACCCGGGGGTCGGCCCAGCGCGCGACGGCCTGCGCGATCTCGTCGAGTTCGGCGAGCGCGCGAGGCAGCTGCACGAGCACCAGCCGGGCACCCCGCAGCAGCGTCTCATCGAGCGGATGCTGCGTGTAGATCGTGGCGGGGCCCCTCGGGAAGATGCGCTCCGCGTTCGCGGCGAGCGCCCGCTCGCCCAGCAGCGTATCCTGGTGCACCCTGATGCCGCGCGCCCCCAGCACCTCGGCGGCGCCGAGGGTCAGGGCGCCGTGGCGGTCCCCGATCGTGACGAGTCCGCCGTCGAGGCCCGCGGGTGCATTCGATGCGGCGCGATCCGCAACCGCGGTTTCGACGAGCAGTGCATCGGTGGCGTCGTATGCCTGGAGTTCGGGCGCGGTGAAGTCAGGGTCCCGTGACAGCCTCGGCCACAGCTTCTCGAGCTGTTCCACCCGTATTCCTCACCCTCAGGCGCCACTCTACGAGCAGCAGCACCAGCATGCCGAGCAGGATGATCGTCCCGCTCCCCAAGAGCAGCGTACCCACCCCGGCGCGGTCGATCACTATGCCCAGCAGCGGGGCGCTCAGCGGCGAGATGCCCATGAAGATCATGAAGTAGAGGCCGAGCACCCGGCTCATGCTCTCCGGCGGCGAAGAGATCTGCACGAAGGTGGTCGTGAGCGTGTTGGCGCTGCCGAGCAGGATGCCGAAGAGGAAGAATCCGCCGATGATGAGGGGGAAGGCGTCTGCGCGGGAGACGATCATCATGATGATGCCCACCCCCAGGGAGGCGATGAGCACGGACTTCAGGGTGAGCGGCCACCGCATGCAGAACGTCGCGCCGAGCAGTGTGCCGCAGGCGAGCGCGAAGGAGATCACGCTGAACGAGTCGGCGTTGAGCCCCCGTTCGAGCACCATGCTCGTCATCATCAGCGAGGTGTGGCAGGCGAGCGCCCCGATGAAGAAGCCGGCCGCGACGGCGACGACGATCTTCGGGCGCGCGCGCAGGATGCGCAGCGTGTCCCCGCGGCGCTGCGGCACCGAGGCACCGAGCGGCTTCACGCCGGGCAGACTGAAGATGACGATGCCCGCGATGACGAAGAGCGAACCGCAGACGAGCAGCGCGTTCGACCCGCCCATGGCGACGATGAGGAAGCCGGCGAGCGCGGGGCCGACGAGGCGGGAGACGTTCCCGACGATGGAGAGTCCGATGACGGCCTCCCGCCGGTCGCTCGCGGCGACGTAGTCGGCTGCCGCGGCCTGCTTGATCGTGCTGTCGAAGGCCGAGAGCGATCCGCTGCAGAACGCCAGCGCGAACAGCAGCCCGACCGAACCGGCGCCGGAGAGGAACAGCCCGCCGCCGGCGAATGCGACCAGCGCGAGCCCGACCTGCGCGATCACGAGGATCGTGCGGCGCTGCATGCGATCGCCCAGCCAGCCCGCGACCGGCGAGAGGAAGGCCTGCGGCAGGAACTGGAAGACGAGCAGCGTCCCCGCGAGACCCGCCGTCTCGTTCAGCGGGATATCGAGCGCCGTCATGATGAGCCAGAGCTGCACGGTGAAGAAGATCCACCCCGCGATGCTCGCGAGGAATTCGGCACTGACCCAGATGGAATAGCGGCGATTGGTGAAGACGCGCAAGCTGTTCCGCATCGTCGCGGGATCCTGTCTCTCGAGGTGATGATCGCGGTGGACCGCCTCGTGAGCTCGCGTATCGCGCGTGAAGCGTAGGCCGGTTCACACTGATCCTACTGCCAGTCGAGACAGGGTTGTGTCACCGGTGGATCGATCGCCGCCCCACAGGTCCGGCACAGCCCGATGCAGCCTCTCGGGCTAGCGCTCGCCGTCCGGTTCCTCGGGCCGCCAGACCACGATCTCGGCGCTGCGGCGCAGTCGGGAGCCGCGGCGGATCGACACGATATCGCCGCGGCTCCCGGCCGCGAAGACGCGCGCCTCGGGGCGCTTGAGCAGTTCGTCCGACAGTGCGCGTTCGAGCTCGCGCACGCGCGCCTGCAGCTCGCGCACCCGGTCTTCGAGCTGCAGGGTGCGGCGGATCCCCTCGAGGCTCAGGCCCTCGGCCGAGAGCCGCGCCACCTCTCGCAACCGGTCGACGTCGTGCAGGGAGTAGCGGCGGGTGTTCCCGCTCGTGCGCTGCGGCGAGACAAGACCGATGCGATCGTACTGCCGCAGGGTCTGCGGGTGCATTTCGGCGAGCTCCGCCGCCTGTGCGATCGCGAAGATCGGCGTGAAGCGATTCATCTGCTCGCGATCGCGAATCATCTCGGCTATCCCTTCGCCCGCGCGAGCAGCGCTTCGCGCGGATTCTCCTGGGGCTCGAGCCCCCGGAAGGCCTCGAGCGCGGCCTTCGCCTCATCGCTCAGCTTCGCCGGCACGACGACCTGCACTTCGGCGAGGAGATCCCCCGTGCCCTTCGAGCTGTGCACGCCGCGACCCTTCACCCGCAGCACGCGGCCGCTCGGGGTGCCCGGCTGCAGCTTCAGCTTCACGGGATCGCCGCCGAGCGTCGGCACCTCGACTGTCGCTCCGAGCACGGCCTCCGAGAAGGTGACCGGCAGGTGCAGCCGCAGATTCAGGCCGTCGCGCTCGAACACCGGGTGCTTGCGCACGTGCACGGTGAGCATGATGTCGCCGTTCGGGCCGCCGTTCGGGCTCGGTTCGCCTTTTCCGCGCACCTTGATCTTCTGGCCGTCGGCGACGCCCGCCGGGATCTTCACCTTGACCTGGCCCGATTGAGTCTGCAGGGTCACGGTGTTGCCGCGCACCGCGGTCTCGAAGTCGAGCGTGGTCGAGGCGTTGACGTTCCGTCCCGGCTGCGGGCCGCGCGGGGCACGACCACCGCCGAACATGCCGCCGAAGATGTCCTCGAAGCCGCCGCCCTGGAAGTCGTACTGCCGACCTCCGCCCGCGCCGCCTCCGCCGAACATGCCGCCGAAGATGTCCTCGAAGCCCTGGCCGCCGGCGCCGCCCGCCGTGAAGCGCGCACCGCCGGTGCCCATCGCGCGGATCTGGTCGTACTCGCTGCGCTGCTCCTTGTCGGACAGCACCGAGTAGGCCTCGCTGATCTCCTTGAACTTCGCCTCGGCCGCCGCGTCTCCCGGGTTCGAATCGGGGTGGTATTGGCGGGCGAGCTTGCGGTAGCTCTTCTTGATGTCGGCGTCGTTCGCATCCTTGGCGACGCCGAGGATGCTGTAGAAATCCTTCTCGAGCCAGTCCTGACTAGCCATCGGCAGCCACCGCCACCGCTACCTTGGCGGGGCGCAGCTCGACCTCTCCAATTCGGTAGCCTCGCTCGATCACGTCGAGCACGGTCGTGCCCTCCGTGCCGGGAACCGGAACCTGCGCGATCGCCTCGTGCAGCTGCGGGTCGAAGGCCTCGCCCTTCTCCCCGAAGCCTGTGAGGCCCATGCGTTCGAGGGTGCCGCGGATCTTCTGCGCGATAGTGTGGAAGGCGGTGCCCTCCTCGAGGTCGCCATGCTGATCCGCACGATCGAGGTCGTCGAGCACCGGCAGCAGTGCACCGACGGCGACCGCGACCGCGCGCTGCTTCTCGAGATCGGCGTTCGCCTCGGTGCGCTTGCGGTAGTTCGCGTATTCGGCCGTGAGGCGACGCAGGTCGTCGAGGTACGAGCGCTCGGTCTCGTTCGCCGGCTCGCGCTCGGGGTCGATCGGCTCCGTGACGTCTTCCGCCGCGGCAAGGATGTCTTCGACGGTCAGCTCCTCGGAGTGCGGCGCATCGGATGCGGCACCGGGGCCGGCGGCGCGCTCGCCGCCGGCTTCCGGATCCACGCTCTCCTCGGGAACCTCGTCACCCGGGAAGTCCTTCATGGTTACTTCTGCTCCTCGTCGTCCTCGACCACCTCGGCGTCGACGACGTCCTCGTCCTCCGAAGTCTCGGCGCTCTCCGCACCGCCCTCGGGCGCGGCCTCCTGCGACGCGTAGATCGCCTGGCCGATCTTCTGCTGGCTCTGGCCGAGCTTCTCGACGGCGCTCTTGAGCGCGGCCTCGTCGTCGCCCGCGAGCGCCTGCTTCAGCTCGTCGAGATCGCCCTGCACCTCGGTCTTCACGTCCTCGGGCAGCTTGTCGGCGTTCTCGGACAGCAGCTTCTCGACCGAGTAGGCGAGCTGCTCGGCGGAGTTGCGCACCTCGAGCGACTCCGAGCGCTTCTTGTCCTCGGCGGCGTGCTCCTCGGCCTCGCGCACCATGCGCTCGATGTCCTCCTTGGAGAGGCTCGAACCGCCCGAGATCGTGATGGTCTGCTCCTTGCCGGTGCCCTTGTCCTTCGCCGCCACCTGCACGATGCCGTTGGCGTCGATGTCGAAGGTGACCTCGATCTGCGGGATCCCGCGCGGGGCGGGGGCGATGCCGGTGAGCTCGAAGGTGCCGAGCGGCTTGTTGTCGCTCGTGAACTCGCGCTCGCCCTGGAAGACCTGGATCGCCACCGAGGGCTGGTTGTCCTCGGCGGTGGTGAAGGTCTCCGAGCGCTTCGTCGGGATCGCGGTGTTGCGCTCGATGAGCTTCGTCATACGGCCGCCCTTGGTCTCGATGCCGAGCGACAGCGGGGTGACGTCGATGAGCAGCACGTCCTTGCGCTCGCCCTTCAGCACGCCGGCCTGCAGAGCGGCGCCGACGGCGACGACCTCATCGGGGTTCACGCCCTTGTTCGGCTCGCGGCCGCCGGTGAGGCTCTTCACGAGATCGCTGACGGCGGGCATGCGGGTGGATCCGCCCACCAGCACGACGTGAGCGATATCGCCCACCTTCACGCCGGCCTCGGCGATGACGTCGTTGAACGGCTTGCGGGTGCGCTCGAGGAGATCCTTCGTGAGCTCTTCGAACTTCGCGCGCGAGAGGGTCTCGTCGAGGTTCGCCGGGCCGTTCTCGGTCAGCGACAGGTAGGGCAGTTGGATCTGCGCGCTCATCGAGCTCGACAGCTCCTTCTTCGCCTGCTCAGCGGCCTCCTTCAGGCGCTGCAGCGCGATCTTGTCCTTCGAGACGTCGACGCCCGAGGTCGCCTTGAACTGCGTGATCAGCCAGTCGACGATGCGCTGATCCCAGTCGTCACCGCCGAGGCGGTTGTCGCCGGCGGTCGCGCGCACCTGAATGGTCGAGAAGTCGTCGTCCTTGCCCACCTCGAGCAGGGAGACGTCGAAGGTGCCGCCGCCGAGGTCGAAGACCAGGATGAGCTCGTCCTCCTTGCCCTTGTCGAGGCCGTAGGCGAGCGCCGCGGCGGTCGGCTCGTTGATGATGCGCAGCACGTTGAGGCCCGCGATCTCGCCGGCCTCCTTCGTGGCCTGGCGCTCGGCGTCGTTGAAGTAGGCGGGAACGGTGATGACCGCGTCGGTGACCTTGTCGCCGAGGTACGTCTCGGCGTCGCGCTTCAGCTTCATGAGCGTGCGCGCGGAGATCTCCTGCGGGGTGTACTTCTTGCCGTCGATCTCGTCGGTGGTCCAGTCGGTGCCCATGTGGCGCTTCACCGACGCGATGGTGCGGTCGACGTTCGTGACGGCCTGGCGCTTCGCGGTCTCGCCGACGAGCACCTCGCCGTCCTTCGTGAATGCGACGATCGAGGGGGTGGTACGGAAGCCCTCGGCGTTCGCGATGACGGCGGGCTCGCCGCCCTCGAGGACGGAAACGACCGAGTTGGTGGTGCCGAGGTCGATGCCCACTGCACGTGACATATGCGGTTCTCCTTGTGTTGTGAACTGGTGGAGCGGATGCGCCCCGGGTCCGGAAGACTCAATCTTGAGCCGTATGCACTCAAGTTTAATTCGATGGCGGATCAAGTCAAGTCGCGCCATTCGAACTTGAGTCGATCACACTCAATTCTCAGTTTTGCGCCGACTCGCGCGCGATGCCCCGCACGCATCCGTTCCCCTGCGCGTCGCACGCGTGCACTAGTGTGTGGCCATGAGCGAGACGACGACGCCCGACGCTTCCGCCGCGGCGCAGCCTGTGAAGAAGCGCACGATTTTCGCGTGGTCGCTGTGGGACTGGGGATCCGCCTCCTTCAACGCGGTCGTCACCACCTTCGTCTTCAGCGTCTACATCACGAGCTCGTCGTTCGGCCCCGAGCACCGCACCTCGGCCTGGCTCGGCACCACGCTGCTGATCGCGGGCATCGTCGTCGCGCTGCTCGCCCCCGTCTTCGGCCGCCTGAGCGACGCGGTCGGCAGGCGCAAGGCGTGGCTCGGCGTGAACACGCTCGTCGTCGTCATCGCCACGGCGCTCATGGTCTTCGTCGCGCCGGCCGAGCAGTTCCTCGTGCTCGGCCTCGTGCTGCTGGCCATCGGCAACGTCGCCTTCGAGTTCGCGAGCGTGAGTTACAACGCGATGCTGAATCAGATCTCGACGAACCAGAACGTCGGCA
>JBDIAD010000077.1:0-6631 GCA_039812205.1 Leucobacter sp. | reverse complement strand
GGCGATTCGCTGTCGCGTGTGCTGCGCGCCGCCGGGGCCGAGGTCACGAACGAGTACTACATCAACGATGCCGGCTCTCAGATGGAGAAGTTCGGCCGTTCGGTGCTGGCTGCCGCCCTCGGCGAAGAGGCCCCCGAAGACGCATACCCGGGCGAATACATCGCCGAGCTCGGCGAGAAGGTCAAGGCCGAGATCCCGCAACTCGCAGAGATCGCGGGGGCGGATCGCGCCGAGGCGCTGCTCCGTGTGCAGGAGGCCGCCTACCAGCAGCAGCTCGCCGAGATCAAGGACTCGCTCGAGCGTTTCAATGTGCACTTCGACGTCTTCTTCTCGGAGCGCACGCTGCACGCGCCCGGTCCGAACGGCGAAGCGAGCCCCATCGAGGCCGCCGTCGGGCGCCTCGCGGAGCAGGGCCGCGTCTACGAGGAGGGCGGTGCGATCTGGGTGCGCACCACCGACTTCGGCGACGACAAAGACCGCGTCTTCACACGAGGCAACGGCATCTACACCTACTTCGCGGCCGACGCCGCTTACTATCTCTCGAAGAAGGACCGCGGCTTCGGTGAGAAGATCTACCTGCTGGGGGCGGATCATCACGGCTACGTCGGGCGGCTCACGGCGCTCGCCGGCGCCGCGGGAGACAACACCGAGACCGATATCACCGTTCTCATCGGGCAGCTCGTGAACCTGAACGGCGCCAAGCTCTCCAAGCGCGCCGGCAACATCGTCGAGCTCGACGATCTGCTCGAGTGGCTCGGCAGCGATGCGCTGCGCTACTGGCTCGCGCGCTACCCGGCCGATTCGCCGCTGTCGCTCGACGGCGAGAAGCTGCGCAGCCACACGAACGACAATCCCGTCTTCTACGTCCAGTACGCGCATGCGCGCACCAGCGCCGTCGCTCGCAACGCCGCTGCGGCGGGCGTCGACCGCAGCGCCTTCGCCCCCGAACTGCTCACGCACGAGACGGAGACCGAGCTGCTCGGCAAGCTGCAGGAATACCCCGCGATCGTCGCGGGCGCCGCCGAGCTGCGCGAGCCGCACCGTATCGCCCGCTACCTGGAGGAGCTCGCCGCAGCCTTCCACCGCTGGTACGACAACTGCCGGGTGATCCCCCAGGGCGAGGAGCCCGTCGAGGATCTGCATCGCACCCGCCTGTGGCTGAACGATGCGGTCGGCCAGGTGATCCGCAGCGGCCTCGATCTGCTGGGCGTCTCCGCTCCGGAACGGCTGTGACGAAGCTCTTCAGGCGAACCCTGTGGACGATTGCGGTTCTCGCGGTACTCGCGAGCGTCGCGGAGCTCGTGCTGCGCGCGCTCATCCCCTCGATCGTCGCCGCCCAGGTGCGCGAGCAGATGAAGCTCGCGCCCGACGCGGTCGTCGAGGTCCAGCTGGAGGGCCCCGCGCTGCTTCCGGCGATCGCGGGGACCGTCGGCCCGATCCACGTGCGCGTGCCCGATGTCTCGGTGCTGCAGAGCGTGAGCACGACGCTCGAGGTGAGCGCGAGATCGGTGCCCTTCAACCCCGGCACGGGGTGGATCGACGGTGCGAACGGTTCGGTGCTGATCCCCGCGCCCAGCATCGGGCCGCTCATCTCGCTGCTCTCGCAGGGCGTGGCCGATTCCGGCAAGGTGAGCGAGAACGTGCTCGAGGTGAGCAAGACCATGCAGCTCTTCGGACAGGACACGACGATGTCGGTCGAGCTCTCGCTCTCGGTCGACGGCGGGAAGGTGCGGATCGAGCCGATCGCGATCCAGGCCGCGGGGTTCGATCTCACCGCCTCGCAGGTCAACGAGATGACCGGGGGGACCCTCGAATCGATTCTGATGCCGCAGGAGCTGTGCGTGCGCGATCGGATGCCGGCCGGGATCACCCTCACAGGCATTCAGCTCTATCCCTCGGGATCGGTGCGCATCTCGGCCGACCTGGCCGGTGACATCCTGTCGAACCCCTCACAGCAGAAGCCGGGCGTGTGCGATGCGCCGGGCGGCTAAACTTGGTCGGATGACCGACCCCAACGAGATCGACCCGCGCGTCTTCCCCGCGACGTCGCGGCGCGGCCGCGACTGCGGAGTGCTCAAGATCGGCGAACGCCGATCCACCGAATTGATCGAGGAGTTCGGATCTCCGCTCTACGTGATCGACGAGGGCGTCGCGCGCTCTCGGGCGCGCGAGATCCGCGAGGCGCTGCAGGGCGAGTTCGCGCGCATCGGGACCGAGGCGACGGTGTATTACGCGGGCAAGGCGTTTCTGTGCGTCGAGGTCGCGAAGTGGATGGCCGATGAAGGGCTGAACGTCGACGTGGCGAGCGGGGGGGAGCTCGCGGTCGCGCTCGCCGCCGGGGTCGCCCCCTCGCGCATCGGATTCCACGGCAACAACAAGAGCGATGTCGAGATCGCGCGCGCCGTCGCGGCGGGCGTCGGCACGCTGATCATCGACAGCGAGCAGGAGATCGGGCGCGTGGCCGCGGCCGCGGAGACGGCCGGGGTGCGCCAGCGCGTGCGGCTGCGCGTGAACAGCGGCGTGCACGCGAGCACGCACGACTATCTGGCGACATCGCACGAGGATCAGAAATTCGGGCTTCCCCTCGGGCGGGCGATCGAGATCGCGCGCGTCATCGACGCGCACGCCTCCCTCGACTTCGTCGGGCTGCACTGCCACATCGGTTCGCAGATCTTCGCGAGCGACGGCTTCAGGGAGTCGGCGCGACGTCTCATCGGTCTCTACGCCGAGCTCGGCTCGGCGCTCGGCCGCCCGATCCCCGAGCTGAACCTCGGCGGAGGCTTCGGCATCGCCTACACCTCGCAGCAGGCGGACGAGGTGCCGGAGATGCGCGCGATCGCGGCGGAGCTCGCGGATATCGTCGCCGAGGTGTGCGCCGATGCCGGAATCTCCCTCCCCAGGGTCGCTTTCGAGCCCGGCCGCTGGGTGATCGGCCCCTCGGGGGTCACGCTGTACACCGTCGGCACCACGAAGCCCGTGCCGCTGACCGAGCCCGATACCGCCCCCGACGGGGCCTCCTACGAGGAGCGGCTCTACGTGAGCGTCGACGGGGGGATGAGCGATAACGCGCGCCCCGCGCTCTACGACGCGGCATACCAGGTGCGTCTGGCGAATCGCCGGAGCGCTGCCGCGCCGGCCCTGGTGCGCGTGGTCGGGAAGCACTGCGAATCGGGCGATATCGTGGTCTTGAACGATGCGCTCCCCGGCGATGTGCGGCCGGGGGACGTGCTCGCCGTCGCGGCGACCGGTGCGTACTGCTGGTCGCTCTCGAGCAATTACAACTACGTGCCGCGCCCGCCGGTCGTGGCGGTTCGCGATGGTGAAGCACGGATGATCGTCCGCGGCGAGACCGAGGACGAACTGCTCGCCAAGAGCATCATCGACTGATCGGGCAGGGAGACGACGTGAACGCATATCGTGATCTTCGGGTTGCGCTCTTGGGGTGCGGCTCGGTGGGGGCCCAGGTGGCCAGACTCATCCTCGAGCAGGACGATGAGCTGGCGGCGCGAGTGGGCGCGAGGCTCTCGCTCGTCGGGATCGCGGTGCGATCGCTCGACGCCAAGCGCGACGTCGAGCTGCCGAGGGAGCTCTTCACCACCGATGCCGAGCAGCTGGTGCTCGGCGCGGACATCGTCGTCGAGCTGATGGGCGGGATCGAGCCCGCCCGCACGCTGATCCTGCAGGCGCTGAACGCGGGCGCCGATGTCGTCACCGCGAACAAGGCGCTCATCGCAACGCACGGCCCGGAGCTCGCCGACATGGCCGAGCAGGTCGGGGCGCAGCTCTCGTACGAGGCTGCGGTCGCCGGGGCGATCCCGATCATCCGGCCGCTGCGCGAGAGCCTCGCGGGCGACCGCATCACGCGAGTGCTCGGCATCGTGAACGGCTCGACCAATTACATCCTCGACCGCATGGACCGCTTCGGCGATTCGGCGGAGGACGCCATGCGCGTGGCGAGCGAGCTCGGGTATCTGGAGGCCGATCCGACCCTCGACGTCGAGGGGTACGACGCTGCCCAGAAGGCGACGATCCTCGCGAGCATCGCCTTCCACACCGAGATCCCCGTGGAACTGGTGCATCGCCAGGGCATCACCGGCATCACCCTCGAGCAGGTCGAGACGGCGAAGCAGGCCGGCTACGTCATCAAGCTCCTGGCCATCGCCGAGCGCCTCAGCAGCGCCGACGGCATCGACGGCGTATCGGCACGGGTCTACCCCGCGCTCATCAACCGCGACCATCCGCTCGCCGCGGTGTACGGCGGCAAGAACGCGATCTTCGTCGAATCCGAGGCCGCGGGGGAGCTCATGTTCTACGGCGCGGGCGCCGGAGGCAAGGAGACCGCTTCGGCGGTGCTCGGCGATCTCGTCTCGACCGCCCGGCGTCACGTCGCCGGCGGCCCCGGCATCCCGGGCTCCATGCACGCGGATCTGCCGGTGCTTCCCGTCGACGAGGTGATCACGAGCTACCAGATCATGCTCCGGGTGAAGGATCAGCCCGGCGTGCTCGCGGAGATCGCCGGCCTGCTCGCGCGGCACGGAGTGTCGGCGGCGAGCGTCGAGCAGACCACCGCGTCGCAGGCGCGGCGCGACGAGTCCGAACCCGCGCCGAGCGCTACTCTGGTGATCGGCACGCACCGTGCCCGTGAATCCGATCTCGCGGCGCTCGTCCAGACGCTGCGGGAGACGGATGCCGTAGAAGCCGTGACCAGCGTGCTTCGACTCGAGGGGGACTCATGACACAGCTGCGCGTGCGGGTGCCCGCGACCAGCGCCAACCTCGGACCGGGCTTCGACACCCTCGGGATCGCGCTGTCCCATGCGGATGAGCTCATCGTCGCGACTCGCGACGAACCGGGCATCACGGTCCGGGTGAGCGGCGTCGGCGAGGGCGTCGTGCCCGAGGACGAGACGAATCTCGTCGCGCGCACCGTCGCCTACGTCTATTCGGAGCTCGGGCGCGATGATCTGCCGGGACTCGAGATCCACGCCTACAATCGAATCCCCCACGGGCGCGGGATGGGATCGTCGGGATCCGCGATCGTCGCCGGGATCATGATCGCGGCGGGCCTGCTCGCGCGCGCCCCCCGGAACCCTGTCGAGCTCGACGCCGAGGCGCTTCTGAGGTTCGCCACGGCGCTCGAGGGGCACCCCGACAACGTCGCCCCGGCGCTCTTCGGCGGTCTCACCATCGCCTGGACGGGGGATCGCGGCCCGAGGTTCAAACGGCTCATGGTGCATCGCGGCATCTCGCCGCTCGTGCTCGTGCCCGAGGTGACCATGTCGACCGAGCTCGCCCGCAGCCTGCAGCCCAAGCAGGTGCCGCACGAGGACGCGGTGTTCAACGTCTCGCGTTCGACGCTGCTGATCGCGGCCCTCACGCAGAGCCCGGAGCTGCTGCTCGAGGCCACGGAGGATCGACTGCACCAGAGCTATCGCGGCGAGGCGATGCCGGCGACGCGCGATCTCATCCGCGCGCTGCGCAGCGCCGGGTACCCGGCGGTCGTATCGGGGGCCGGACCCTCGGTGCTGGTGCTCGCGGCGGATCCCGCCGAACGCATCGCGGCCGCCGAGCTCGCGGCGACACGGCCCGAACCCTGGCAGCCCCTCTTTCTCGCTGTGGACAATCGTGGTGCTACAGTTGAAGAGATCCCTACTCAGGCGTGACATCGTCATTCGTCGGTACTCGGTGGATCATTCCCTCACTTTGCGGTGACCAGTCGCCGCGGTGATCAATTGCACTATCGCGTGCGAGGACGAAGATCGAACAGCGATCGCTCTCGCGCGGGTGCGTTCCCGAAAGGACATCCCATGGAGCAGAACTCCGAAGACTCGACCACGCCCGTTTCGGGCGAAACCGCCGAGAAGCCGGCGACCCGCCGTCGCGCATCGCGCCGCGTCACCGCACCCGCGGGCGAGGCGGCCGCGGCAGTCGTGACCGAGCAGGAGGCTCCGGCCCCTGCTTCCGCGCCCGCGGAGAAGGCGCCGCGCACCTCGGCGGCGAAGCGCGCAGCCGCTGCGGCCGCAGCAGAGGCCCCGGAAGCGGAGGCCGCCCCCGCGAAGGCGAAGTCGGCCTCGCGCTCGACCGCCGCCGCGAAGGAGGAGAAGGCCGAGAAGCCGGCGAAGACGACCGCGAAGGCCGAGGCGGGGGAGAAGCCCGCTCGCGCCGCGGCCCCCGGCCGGGCGGCCCGCACTGCGGCGTCAGCCGCCTCCGAGACCGAGGCGTCGGCCGATGCCGCCGCTCCCGCCGCGGAGCAGACGGAGGGCGCGACTGCGGAGACCGGCGCGGGCGAGACGAAGAAGCGCCCGGCGCGCGGCCGCAAGAAGGCGGATGCCGCGGAACAGACCACCGGAGAGCAGACCGCTGCTCCCGCGGCCGACGCGGCCGCCGCCCCCGAGGCGAAGAACGATACCGCCGAAGCGGCGCCCGCGAACGAGGAGAACGCCGAGGCGCCGTCGAACGGTCGCCGTAATTCGCGAAACCGCTCGCGCAAGCAGAACGCCGACGCAGCCGACACCGACAGCGGCTCGCCCGAGAGCGAGAACGAGGGCAAGAACGGCGATAGCAACAAGAACGGCGGATCTTCGCGCGGCGGCGACACCCAGCAGCGTTCGAGCCGCACCCGCCAGCGCGAG
>JBDIAD010000076.1:0-6643 GCA_039812205.1 Leucobacter sp. | reverse complement strand
GGGAGCACGTGTTCGCGACGAATGCCCTGGCGCAGCACGAACGCATTCTGGGCTCCGATCGCGACGATGAGCGAGAGCCCGCTGCCGAGCCCGAGGAGAAGGGGAAGGATCACGCTCTCGACGCTAGGGCCCGGAGTACGAGTTTTCCAGTTGAGGTCGATTCGTATTACTCATGAACCATAAGTATTTCTTCATTTACGGGAGGCGGGACGAATACCATGTATGTCATGATCGATCTTCCCGTCGAACATTTGCGTACGTTCGCGATCATCGTCGAGGAGGGCAGTTTCGACGCCGCGGCCCGACGATTGCACATCACGCCCTCGGCAGTCAGCCAGCGCATCGGCGCGATGGAGCGACGCACGGGATCGGTGCTGCTGCGTCGCAGTCGCCCCGTGGTGCCGACAGCCGCCGGCGAGGCTGTTCTGCGGGCTGCGCGACAGGTCGAGCGCATCGTCGGCGACGTCGAGCGCGAACTCAGTCAGGGGCCTGCCGGCGAGGCGGTCGTTCCGATTGTGGTGAACGCCGACTCGCTCGCCACCTGGTTCGTTCCTGCGCTCGCGCGGGCTGCTCGCGAGACGGGCGCGCGTTTCGAGGTGCTTCGGGCTGATGAATCGGTCTCTGTCGAACGATTGCGGAGCGGTGAGGTGATGGCGGCGCTCACGGCAACGGCCGAGGCGGTGCCGGGGTGCATCTCGACGCGGGTGGGGGTGGATCGCTATTACGCGATGGCGAGCCCGGGGTTCGTCGAGCGCTTCTTCCCCGACGGCCTCGGGCGGCGGGCTCTCGAGACCGCGCCAATCGTGCAGTTCGATCGACAAGACTACTTTCAGGAGCGCTTCATCCGTCGAGTCACCCGGGCGGCGATCATTCCGCCGCGGCATTTCATCCCGTCGTCGGCGGAGTTCGTGCGCGCGATCGAGCTTGGCATGGGGTGGGGGATGGTGCCTGCGCTGCAGTGCGAGCCGGGGCTGGCGGCTGGGACCCTCATCGGACTCGGAACCGGTGCGCCGATCACCCTGCCGCTCTACTGGCAGCGATGGAACCTGCGGTCGCCCGTGCTCGATCGCCTATCGGCCATCATTCTCGAGGAGGCGAGTTCAGCGCTCGCCATATGAATTCGACGCAGGGGCGGGCACGAACTGCATAGACAAGCTATGTAAATCGGACTATAGTTCTCACCGTGCCCGAGAACACCGCCCCTGAGAGCGCCGAGCCGGCTGCTGCCTCCGCCCCCGAGCCCGATCGACTCACGGCCGAGCTGATCCGCTCGGCCGCGCTCTTCACCCGGACGGCCGGTCGCATCGCCGGCGGCGGCTACTCCTCCATCGCCTGGCGCGTGCTCGCCGACCTCGACCGCGACGGCGCGGCCCGCGCGGCCGAGCTCGCCGCCCTGCAGCGGGTCGCGCAGCCGAGCATGACCTCGCTCGTGCACCGACTCGAGGGCGAGGGGTGGATCGCGCGCAACCCCGACCCGGCCGACGGCCGCGCCGCCCTCGCCGGCATCACGCTCGCCGGCATCCGCGCGCTCGCCGAGTTCCGAGCGGCCGCCGCCGCGCGCTTCGCCGCCACGCTCGCCGAGTTCAGCGACGCCGACCGCGCCGCCCTCGGCCGCGCCGCCGAACTGCTCACGCGCCTCGCGCGCGACAGCGAGGATCCGCGGCCGCCCCGCTGATCGTCGATCCCGGCCACCGCCGGCCTCAAGACTCCCACCAGACTCTCACTCGAAGGAACGCTCACGAACACGCAAGCCCGCACCCCCGCCGCAACCGCTACGCCCGCCGAACCCGCGCAGGCCGGATCGATCCTGCATCAGCCGATCGCCGTCTGGGCGATCGCCTTCGCGTGCGCCATCTCGTTCATGGGCATCGGCCTCGTCGATCCGATCCTCGTGAAGATCAGCGACGAACTCGGCGCCACCGCGAGCGAGACCATGCTGCTCTTCACGAGCTACCTCTTCGTCACCGGCATCGCGATGTTCTTCACGAGCTGGGTGTCGGCGCGCGTAGGTGTGAAGTGGACGCTGATCGCCGGTCTCGTGCTCATCGTCGCATTCGCCGCGCTCGCGGGCCTGTCGGAGACCGTCGACCAGGTGGTGGGCTTCCGCGCAGGCTGGGGCCTTGGAAACGCGCTCTTCATCTCGACCGCGCTCGCGGCGATCGTCGGGGCGGCATCGGGTGGATCGCGCCAGGCGATCGTGCTCTACGAGGCTGCGCTGGGCCTCGGCATGGCCATCGGCCCGCTCGTCGGCGGTGCGCTGGGCGACATCTCGTGGCGCGGCCCCTTCTTCGGCACCGCGGTGCTCATGGCGATCGCGCTCGTGGCGATCGTCGTGCTGCTGCGCCTGCCGAAGCAGTCGGCGACGGAGCGCGCGGCCGCGAAGGCCCATCGCACCCCGTTCCTCGCCGGGTTCCGCGCGCTGCGCAACCCGGCCCTGCTGTCGCTCGCCCTCGTCGCGGTGTTCTACAACTTCGGCTTCTTCGTGCTGCTCGCCTACAGTCCGTACCCGCTCGAGGCCGCGGCCGCCGCCTCGAGCATCGAGTTCGGGGCGCAGCAGCTCGGCTTCGTGTTCTTCGGCTGGGGCTTCGCGCTCGCCATCAGCTCGGTCTTCGTCGCCCCGCGGCTGACGCGCCGCTTCGGCCTGCGACCGGTGCTCTTCAGCATGCTCGCGGGCCTCGGGATCTGCCTGGTGCTGCTCGGCCTCTTCGTCGATTCGTTGAACGGCCTCGTCGTCGTGGTCGTGGTGAGCGGCCTGCTGCTCGGCATCATGAACACGGCGCTCACCGAGGCCATCATGGAGGCCACGGATCTGCCGCGAAACGTCGCCTCGTCGACGTATTCGGGTGTGCGCTTCATGGGCGGCGCGGTGGCGCCGGCGGTGGCCGGCCCGATCGCCGCGGCCTTCGGTGCGGCCTCGCCGTACTACGTGGGGGCCGCCGCGATCGTGGTCTCGATCGTCGTGCTGGCGGTCGCCGGCCGCACGCTCGCGCACATCGGCGCCTCGCACGAGAGCGCCGAGCAGGAGGCGGTCGACATCACGCTCGGCGACGGCTAGAGGGCGCTGCCCTGCTGCCCCGCGACGAGCTTCTGCGCGAGTCGCTCGAGCGAGGCCATCTCTTCGCGGCTGAGCGCGCGGCTCAGCGCGGCTCCCACGCTGCGGGCGTGCGCCCGCCCCACCCGCCGCTGCAATTCGGCCCCGGCGTCGGTGAGGCGCACCCGCACAGCGCGGCCGTCGTCGGGGTCGGCGGTGCGCTCGACGAGCCCGCGCGAGGCGAGGCGGTCGATGAGCCGCGAGAGGGCGGGCTGACTCAGCAGCACGCCCTCCTGCAGCTCGCCGATGCGCGCGGCATCGCCGCCGGGGCACTTCGCGAGGGTGTAGAGCACGTCGTACTCGCGCATCGACACATCGTGTTCACGCCAGACCGCTTCCGCGGCGAACTCCCGCATCAGGGCGGCGTGCGCGCTCAGCACGGCCTCCCAGGCACGATTGCCCTCCGTGAGGTAGTTCGGCATGATCCGCCCCCTAATTCAACCCGAACGCTGCGCCGCGCTTCGCCGGTGAATCCTGGTACGGCGACCCGCCGGTGACATTATCGCCGCGATTCGGGTTCGGGCGCGGCTGGCGCGGCTCATCATCACCGTACTTCGCCTTCACGAGGGATGCGTGCGACGGGGTCTCGGGGGTCTCGGGATCGCGGCGCGATTCGAGCTCCTTGCGCAGCACCGGGATGACCTCGGTGCCGAGCAGCTCGATCTGGTTCAGCACCTCCGCGAGCGGCAGGCCGGCGTGATCCACCAGGAACATCTGGCGCTGGTAGTCGCCGAAGTACTCCTGGAAGGTGAGCGTCTTGTCGATGATCTCCTGCGGGCTGCCGATCGACAGCGGGGTGCCCTCGACGACGTCCTCCATGCGCGAGCCGCCGTAGATCGGCGAGGCGTTGAAGTACGGGCGGTAGGCGTTCCAGGCGTCCTGCGACTTCTTCGCGATGAAGGTCTGCCCGCCGAGGCCGACGATCGCCTGCTTCGCGGTGCCGTGGCCGTGATGCTCGTAGCGCTGGCGGTAGTAGTCGATGAGGCGCTTGAAGTGCTCGCGCGGCCAGAAGATGTGGTTCGCGAAGAAGCCGTCTCCGTAGCGGGCGGCCTGCTCGGCGATCTCGGGCGTGCGGATCGAGCCGTGCCACACGAAGGGCGCGACGTCGTCGAGCGGGCGAGGCGTCGAGGTGAAGCCCTGCAGCGGGGTGCGGAAGTTGCCCTCCCAGTCGACGACGTCCTCGTGCCACAGCCGGTGCAGCAGGTCGTAGTTCTCGAGCGCGAGCGGCAGGCCGCTGCGGATGTCCTTGCCGAACCAGGGGTAGACGGGTGCGGTGTTGCCGCGGCCGAGCATGAGGTCCATGCGGCCCTGCGCGAGGTGCTGCAGCATCGAGTACTCCTCGGCGATGCGCACCGGATCGTTCGTGGTGATCAGCGTGGTCGAGGTCGACACCTTGAGCGTGCTGGTCTGCGCGGCGATGTAGGCGAGCAGCGTGGTCGGGCTCGACGAGAAGAACGGCGGGTTGTGGTGCTCGCCGATGGCGAAGACGTCCATGCCGACCTCTTCGGTCTTCTTCGCGATCTGCACGACGTCTTGAATGCGCTGCGCCTCGCTGGGGGTGTAACCGGTGACGGGGTCGCGCGTGACGTCGCTGACCGAGAAGATTCCGAACTCCATGATCCGCTCCTTGCTGAGGTTCGTAGGGTAATTATATGCGTTTGCATATGGATATAACGCGGGTCGCCGGGTTCTATTCCCATTCTCGCGCGCTCCTCTCGATCGCGACAGGGGTGGCGGGTCGCCGTGGTGGATCGTCCCGCCCGCACGCGGGACAATTGAAGCGATGAACGAGAGCCAGCTTCCGCCGCCCGGCCGAGCGCCGCGGCCGCCCGCGGCTCCGCTCACGGTGAACGCCGCGGTGCTCGCGCTGCGCGACGAGCTGCGGCTCTGGGACGCGCCCGCGACGCGCGAGCTCGCGCTCGAGCACTTCTGGACGACGCACCCGCGCACCCCGGTGCTCGAGACCACCGATCCGGGCCGCGCGTTCGCGGAGGGGCAGTACACCGTGACATTCCTGTGGCAGGACGCCGAGGCCGAGGAAGTGCTGCTCGCCGTGAACGGCCTCGTCGACGAGCAGGATCTCGCCGCGAGCCTCATGCGCCGTGTACCGGGGAGCGACGTCTGGCAGCTGTCGTACCGCATGCGCGGCGATTGGCGGGCGTCGTACGGCTTCCATCGGCGGCTTCCGGGGGAGCGCTGGCCGTGGGCGGATCGCCCCGCCGAGATGCCCGCCGCGGGGATGCTCGACCCGCGGAACCCCCGAACCGGGAGGCTGCGCTCGGGCGCGGCGACGTCGGTGGTGTCGCTGCCGGATGCACCGCCGCAGCCGTGGGGCGCCCGCGACGCGGCGGGGGCGCCGCCCGAGATCATCGGCCCCGACGGGCGCCGGCTGTGGGTGCACGAGCCCGCCGGGGCGGATTCCGCTTCCGCCGCCGGGCCGCCGCCGGCCGCGATCCTGCTCGACGGCGAGGTCTGGGCCTGCGTGCAGGGCGCCGCGACGATCGTCGACGATCTGGTGGCGGATCGCGCCATGCGCCCCTGCCTGCTCGTCATGGTCGGCGCCGGCGGCCCGGGCGGCGCCGAGGGCTCGGTCGACTCCGATGGCGCCGCGGAGAGCGCCTGGATCGCCGACCGCCTGCTGCCCTGGCTGCGCGAGCGGTACGGCGTGAGCGCGCGGCCCGCTGACGTCGCGGTCGCCGGCCAGGCGGACGGCGGCTACACCGCACTGCGCACGGCGCTCGAGCATCCCGAGACGATCGGCGCGGTGCTCAGCCAATCGGCGACGCTCTGGCGCCGGAAGCTTCCGGCGCCAGAGCTCTCGCTGATCCACCAATTGCACGCCTACATCGAGGTCGGGCTGCAGCAGCACGCGCTGCGCGGGCCCAACGATCGGCTCGCGTCCGAGCTCACCCGATTCGGCTGCGACACGCACTTCGTCGAGTTCAACGGCGGGGCCGACTACGCGTGCTGGCGCGGCGGGCTCGCCGACGGGCTGCGCACCCTGTTCGGGCCGCCTGCACCGCGCTAGGCGTACTCACCCAGGCCGACCGCGCCTACGCCGACCGCGCCCTCGACGGGCGCGTCGACTCGTGAGATTAGGCGAAGAGCTCCTGCAGGCGCTTCACGCCCTCGAGGATCGCATCGTCCCCGAGCGCGTAGCTGAAGCGCAGGTACCCGCTCGGCCCGAACGCCTCGCCGGGAACCGCCGCGACCTCGGCCTCGGAGAGGATGAAGTCGGCGAGCTCGAGCGAGGTGTTCGACACCACGCCGCGGACCTCGCGGCCGAGCGCACCGCGCACATCGACGTACACGTAGAAGGCGCCCTCGGGCGTCGGGCAGTGGAAGCCGTTCACCTTGTTGAGCTCTTCGACCATGATCTTGCGGCGGCGGTCGAAGGCCCGGCGCATCTGCTCGGCGGGCTCTTGCGGGCCGTTCAGCGCCGCGGCCGCGGCGATCTGCGCGATGTTGTTCACATTCGAGTTGAGGTGCGACTGCAGATTCGAGGCGCCCTTGATGATGTCGTCGGGGCCGACCATCCAGCCCAGGCGCCAG
>JBDIAD010000075.1:0-6716 GCA_039812205.1 Leucobacter sp. | reverse complement strand
TCCAGCAGTGCTCGGACGATATCGGGTCTTCCCCCGATGGCCGAGTAGTGCAGCGCGGTGCCGTACCGGGCATCGGCGAGGTTGGGATCCGCGCCGGCGGCGAGCAGCTCGGCCACCGCCCGCGCGGCACCCCCGATCGTCGCGGCGATCAGGGGCGTGCTCGAGTGCGAGTCGCGAATATTCGGGTCGATCCCGCTCGCGAGCGCCTCGCGCACGGCGGCCGTGTCATCGGCGGCCGCCGCGTCGAAGAGTCTCGCCGAAGCCTCGGGGCCCATCTCAGACGAGGACGTCGCCCGCTCGGGCGACGACACGGCCTGCGGCGATCACCAGTTCGCGTCGGGGAACGCGCACGATCGCGTCGGGCACGTTCATCGCGTCGATGAGGACGAGATCCGCGCGAGCGCCGGCGACGAGATCATGCGTCTCGCGATGCACGAAGGGCGCCGCCGCGGTGGTCGCGAGTCGCATGACGCTCTCGAAGTCCTCGTCGTAGCGCACCTTATGCAGACGCGAGAACAGCCACGAGATCTTCAAGATGTCTCCATCGCCGTAGGGAGACCACAGATCGCGAATGCCGTCGGTGCCGAGCCCGAGCCCGATCCTGCGATCCAGCATCTCCTTCCAAGGGAGAGGCGGCGTGCCGGCAGGCGATACCGTCGTCCATGAGATTCCGAGTTCCTCGAACTCGTCGAGCAGGCCGATCTGCCGGGCCGAGGGCACATCGCCGAGGGCGAAACCGTGCGACACGTTGACCTTGCCGTGCAGCCCGGCCCGCCGTGTGCGGTCGATGACGAGGTCGTACTCGAACGCGCCGAGCTCACCGTAGCTGTGCAGGTGGAGATCGAGGCCGCAGCCGCGGCGCTCGGCGATGTCGAAGAGCCCGTCCAGCTGCGCCACCGGATCGCGGTCGATCGAACAGGGATCGAGGCCGCCGATGCTGTGCGCGCCCTCTGCCGCCGCCTGATCGAGGAGCTTCAAGACACCGTCGCGACGCATCACGCCGTCTTGCGGGAACGCGACGATCTCGACCTCGACCGCCCCGTCGAGTGCGGCCGCGGCGTCGCGCACCGCGGCGATCCCGTCGAGCCCCACCCCGAGGTCGACATCCACATGGCTGCGGGTTGCGGTCGTCCCGTGGCGAAGGAATTCGCGCAGGACGTTCTCGACGCCGTTCTGGCTGGGGATGCCGTACTTGTCGCGCTCGGCGCGCTCGTGCGCGATGCGCCCCTGGGTGGACTGCACCCCGCCGTAGGACACCCACGACTGGCCCCACCAGCTCTTGTCGATGTGCGCGTGGGAGTTGATGAAGCCCGGAAGCGCGAGCAGGCCTCCCCCATCGATGACGGTGTCGTCCGCGCCGTCCGTGCGAGTGGAGTTCGCAGCGGTCACACCGCTGATCTTGTCGCCTTCGATCGTAATGTCTACGGGATCCGCGCCCCAGGGGCGCACATTGGTCACAATTGTTCGGCTCATGTGTTGATGCTATTGCACCTTCGAGCTTCGGTGTCGGTGACGCTCGCATCGATGGGGGTCTGATATTGATACGCTATGAAACTGCCGGGACTCCGGCGACGCGAATGCCGATGACGATTGAGAGCAGATGATGAGTGACGACGTGCCGGAGCCCAAGAGCTCGAAGGCGAAACGCAGCTGGGGAATTCTCCTCACGGTTCTGGGAGCGCTCGCGCTGATCATCAATGCGACGAGCACGGCGCGTGCGACGCGGACGCCGGCCGAGGCCATCGGCGCGCTCTCGGTCGGGGTGATCCTGCTGGCGATCGGGATCACGCTCCTGGTGAGGTCGCGGTCGCGGCGCTCCATGTGAGCCCACACGCAGAAATGGCCGGGCCCCATCGGGTCCCGGCCATTTCTGTGTGCTCGTCGAGCTACTTGCTCGGCGCGACCTGTGCGAGCGAGTATGCGCTCACCATGGTCGAGGTTTCGAACGCCGCGGGCACATAGCCGTCGAATCGAGCGTTGTTGTACGCCGACACCATCGACTCCGCGTAGAGCGGAACCATGTAGGCCTGGTCGTGGAAGTAGATCGACGCGGCCTTCACCGCCTTTACGTAGTCGTCCTTGGTGGTCGCCGTCTGCGCGGCCGTGAGGAGCTTGACACCCTCCGGGTCCTCCACGAAGTTGTAGTTCAGACCTGAGGGATTCGACGGATCGAACGTGAGGTAGAGGGTCGTCGACGGGGAGCTCGTCTGGCCCAGCTTATGAATGTAGAGGTCGAAGTTGCCGGCCTGCGCATTCGTGATCGACGTCGCCCGCTCGGCGCAGCGGATATCGACGGTCACTCCGGCAGGAGCGAGCATGTCCTTCACCAATTGCGCGCTCTTCGCGTGGCTGGAGTTGCCCTGATCGCAGGTCAGCATCATTGTCGGATCCGGGATCCCCGCATCCGCGAGCACCTTCTTGACCTCGTCGGGAGTGCTCTTGTACGGCTTCACATCGGCCTGATACTCCGTGAGCGCGGGCACGACCGGCGTCTTGCCCTGAATGCCGTGGCCCTGCAGCACGTTGTCGATGATCGCCTGCGTGTCGACGAGACCGGCGAGCGCATTGCGCACCTTCGCGCTCGAGAGCATGTCGCGCGAGGCGTTGAAGGTGAGCTTCGTGTAATTCAGGGCCTCGTTCGCCTCGACGACCTCGATATTCTGCTGATTCTCGAGCGCACCGATGGCGGAGGCGGGAACGATGGGAGCCATCACGTCGATGTCGTTGTTGCGCAGCGCGAGCTGCATCGTGTTCACGTCACCGTAGATCTGGAACTCGATGCCCTTCACCGCCTCGTTGCCCTCGGCTCGAAGCGGATAATATTCGTTCGGCTCGAAGTCGTAGCGCTGGCCGGCGACGATATTCGTGAGCGTGAACGAGCCGCCCGAAACCCAACGATCCGGATCGTTTTCGATGGAGTAGCCCTGCAGAGTGGGAACATCGGCGAACACGTGCTCGGGGATGAGCACGAGCGACTGCCCGAGGTCGATCGACCAGCTGTACGAGGGCGCCTTCATCTGGACGATCGCAGTGGTGTCATCCTGCACCGTCGTGCCGTCGTAATTCGGGATGAAGCTCTTACCCGCGAGAAGCGAATCATCGCGCAGTCGGTCGAGGGTGAATTTCACATCGTTCGCCGTAATCGGTTCGCCGTCGCTCCACTTGAAATCTTTGTTGAGCTTGATCACGACGGAGTTGCCGTCTTCCGAAGGCTCGACCGAGTCCGCAGCATGCGGCTGGTACACGCCATCGGTGTCGAGGCGCTGCAGCGACGGGTACAGCTGGTACATCACCCACATGTCGGTGATCGATACCGAGTTCAGCGGGGTCCAGTTCACGACCTCCGTGGTCGTGCCGATGTGCAGGACGCCGTCGCCGACGTCGCCACCGCCCTTGCTGTCCGCGTTATTGCTCCCACCGGCGCAGGCGGTGAGCGCGAGAGCCGAGGCGGCGAGCACCGCGATCCCCGACCTCTTCCACTGAGTGAGTTTCTTCATCCCGGGTCCTTTTCCGTTGCTCCATGCCAGAACTGGCATGGGTAGCACTTTCGAGCCATCGCTTCATTGCGATCTCATCAGGTGCATACAACTTGAATCATGGCGAATATTCGGGACGCACCTGGGTAGGAAATGATCGAACGGTGCGTTTGCGAAGAAAATCGTAGGTGAAATTCAGGAATACACCTAGATCTCGGGGAGCTTTTTGCATGAACCTGGAACCGGCCTCACCGATTCACCAGGGCATTGATCGCCTCGTGAGCCTGCACCGTGCCGAGTCCTCCCCGGCGCTCCGGGTGGAGCCAGCAATCCCGTAGCACCGCGTAGGTCACGGCGGGTGATGCGTCGAGTACGACCGGATTCAGATCCCAGTGCCCGAGACCGCGTTCGATGTGCAGGACGGAGACCTTTCTGATCGACCCTCGATCGCGCGACCCGACATCGAGCGCGTCGATCGCGGTGATCTCATCCCAGGGAATATCGATCGCCGCCCCCTGGAGGCGCAGCGCGATGCCGCTGCGCCCGAACGCGATGCACTGCCGGTTGGCCCAGCTTCGGCGCGAGATCGCCGCGGTGATGAGATTGACCGTCACGAAGAGGAAGAAGAGTCCGAGCAAGCCGAAGAGCACGGTCGCCATGATCGCGGCGACTCGCTCGCCTCCCGTCATATCGGCCATGCCGGCGACCAGTAGCCAGGTGAACCACGCGAACAATCCACCGATGACGGCCCCGGCGACCAGGAGCATCGTCGGCGCGGCCCGCAGCCGTGCGACGTGCAGATACGCGTCGGGCGACGGCGTATACGAGCGATTGAACAGTTCGGCGCTTAGAAGCTCCAACGGCTTTCGCGCGCCCGGCGAACGGAACCAGCTCGGCGGAACCATACGGCTGCTCTCTTCGCGCGACTGCATGCTTCCATGCTAGAAGCAAGTCAATGCCGTGACGGGCACATCGAGAAGCGATCGCGTGTTCATGCGTTGACCCCGTGTATTCTTCCCGGGTCGACGCAGAAAATGGACATTCTCGCGGTCAGTCCAGCATATGCCGCATGATGATGCGCGGCATGCGGGCAGAGGTGGAGTCGGTGTCGGCGACCTTGGTGAAGCCTGCCGATTCGAACATCGAGCGGGTGCCGACGAATGCGAGCGTGGTATCGATCCTCGTCCCGGCATTGTCAACAGGGTATGCCTCGACCGCGGGTGCACCGTGTGAACGCGCGAACTCCACCGCGCCGAGGATAAGTGCCCGGGTGACGCCCTGGCGTCGATGCCCCGGTCGGGTCTTGACGCACCAGATCGACCAAACCGGTGTTTCATCGACAACGGGCAGGTGCGAATTGTGTATCAGCGAGTACACCTCGGCACGGGGCGCGACCGCGGCCCAGCCGACCACGGTGTCGCCTCGGTAAGCCAACACGCCTGGAGGGATCGGATCGGCCGCGAGTTCTTGCGCGAACGAGCGTCGCTCTTCGGGGGCGAGCCGTCGATTGATCTTGGGGTCGATTCGATAGCTCAGGCACCAGCACGCGAATGCATCGGCTCGTTTCGGGGCGAGCATCGTGGCGAGGTCCTCGGGCCGGTCGCTGCTCGCGGGTTGCACCCGAATCTCGGCTTGTGACATGGTCATGTATCCAGCGAAGTCAGGGCGACGATCTGGGCGGCGTCTCGAACCAGGAGCGCGCACCGGTAGTCTGCGAAGAAAGCTTCTGCGATGCTGCTTGCGTCCATAGCCCCATCGTAAACAAAAACCTCGACAGGCTACCCCACCGCCAGCGCCTCCGCCGCATCAGCCATGCACAAACTCAACACCGCACTGCATCCCTCGCGAGGTGAGCTGTAGTCCGACAGTTCAGGTATCCCGTCTGCAGCAACGATTGCTCCACTGCCCGTGACCACCATCCCATGGGAGACGGCTCCTACTCGAGCAGCCTCGCACTCATAAGGCCCGTCACCTGTGGCGACCTCACCGATCCGGGGCTGCACAACGAAAGAACCTTGCCCCGCGATCACGCGGGGCAAGGTTCGAACGTTCAACTTTACGTGGATCTGAGGGGACTCGAACCCCTGACCCCCTGCATGCCATGCAGGTGCGCTACCAGCTGCGCCACAGACCCAAAGCGAAGTCGGGCGAATGCTCACCCGACAACCCTTCTAGTCTACATCACCTCGGGCGTCATTCCGCAACTCGACCGGTTCCGGGAGCCACTGATCGAGTGAAATGACGGGACAGTCCTTCCACAGCCGCTCCAGCTGGTAGAAGTCGCGCTCCTCCTGATGGAAGACGTGGACGATCAGATCGCCGAAGTCGAGCAGCACCCAGCGCCCGCTCTCACGGCCCTCGCGTCGAATCGTGCGGACACCGCCCTCGTTCAGGGCGTCTTCGATGCCATCCGAGATCGCCTGAACGTTGCGTTCGACCGAACCGCTCACGATCAGGAACGCGTCGGCGAGGGCGAACAGCTCACGCACCTCCAGCGCGACCTGCCCGAAGGCGCCCTTCTGATCCGCAGCCGCGACCGCGCGGGCGAGCATGCCCTCCACGGGGGTGCCGGCAACGCTCATCCGAAGAACCCCGTGCTCGCGCCCCAGATGCCGAGCCCTGCGATGATCACGATCAGCGCACCACCCGTCCCGATGAGGATCGCCGGCAGCTTGCTCTTCTCCTTCTCCGGGCTCGATACGAGCGAGCCGCTCGCTCGTGCGCTCACGGCATTCGCCGCCGAAACCGGCGCGAGGCTGTGATCCGTATCTGTCGAGGCGAGTTGCGACGCCGCTCCCTCGTCGCCATCTTCGTCGACGGAATCCAGCAATCGCGCGTGTCCGCCCGTCTCGCCGAGGGATTTCGGCAGTTCGAACGACCCCGTGACGAAGAGCTCACCGGTCTCCCCCAGCGGCCCCGTGAGGCCGCCGGTGTGGTCCATATTCGGAAGGATCAGCGCGGACGTGCCGGAGGTGCTTCCTGAGCCCTCCTGCGCGATGGCGCTCGTGATCAGATCGTCGAAGTCGCCCTGGTCGGCCGCCTCGGCCGCGCGAATCGCGGTCGGCGAGTTGGGGTCGTCGAATACCGAGGCCCCGTCGTCCAGCGGGGCGATATCCGGGAACGAATACCCGCCGTTCGCCGCGGGCTTCGCTCCGAAGGCTTCGCCGCTTGCGACTTTCGGCGCAGGCTCCGCCGGCGCCTGGTCATCCGATTCGTCTGCATGGCCGTGGTCGTCGGCGC
>JBDIAD010000074.1:0-6758 GCA_039812205.1 Leucobacter sp. | reverse complement strand
GGCTCAGCAGGATTCTGGGACGCCCGGGATGCTGGCGCGTCGCCGTCTCGTGCCGCGGATCTTCTCGCGCGCCAGTTCGCCGGGGGCGCTGGAAGAACTGATCCGCACGGTTCGCAGCGGGTATCCGCGCGCGGATCTCTCGGTGATCGATCGCGCCTACCGCGTCGCGGAGAACGCGCATCGCGATCAGAAGCGCCGCAGCGGCGAACCGTACATCACCCATCCGCTCGCCGTCGCGCAGATCCTCGCAGACCTGGGGGTCGCCCCCGTGGCCATCGCGGCGGCGCTGCTGCACGACACGGTGGAGGACACCGACTACTCGCTCGAGGATCTCACACGCGACTTCGGCGAGGAGATCGCGATGCTCGTCGACGGCGTGACCAAGCTCGACAAGGTGAAGTACGGCGATTCCGCTCAGGCGGAGACCGTGCGCAAGATGGTGGTCGCCATGTCGCGCGACATCCGGGTGCTCGTCATCAAGCTCGCGGATCGACTGCACAACGCGCGCACCTGGGGGTTCGTGGCCGTCGACTCCGCCAAGCGCAAGGCGCAGGAGACCATCGAGATCTATGCGCCGCTCGCGCACCGGCTGGGGATCCAGTCCATCAAGACGGAACTCGAGGATCTCTCCTTCGCCGTGCTGAAGCCGAAGCTGTACGCCGAGATCGAGAACCTCGTCAGCCAGCGGAACCCGAAGCGCGACGAGCTCATCGGCACGGTGATCCATTCCATCGAGGGCGAGCTTCGCGAAGCCCGGATCCGAGGCGAGGTCACGGGCAGACCGAAAGAGCTGTACTCCATCTACCAGAAGATGATCGTGCGCGGCCGCGATTTCGACGACATCTACGATCTCGTCGGAATCAGAGTGCTCGTGCACTCGATCCGTGACTGCTATGCGGTGCTCGGCTCCGTCCATGCGACCTGGACGCCGATCCCGGGCCGCTTCAAGGACTACATCGCGACCCCGAAGTTCAACCTCTACCAGTCGCTGCACACCACGGTGATCGGCCCCGACGGGCGCGCGGTCGAGATCCAGATCCGCACCTTCGAGATGCACCAGCGCGCCGAGTACGGCGTCGCGGCGCACTGGAAGTACAAGCAGGGGCCGCAGGCGAATCAGAACAGCGGCCCCTCGTCGAACGACATGGCGTGGCTCGCGCATATCAGCGACTGGCAGGCGGAGACCGAGGATCCCAGCGAGTTCCTCGACGCCCTGCGATTCGAGATCGGCGCGAAGGAGGTCTACGTCTTCACCCCGAAGGGCCGTGTCATCGGTCTTCCGGCCGGAGGCACGACGGTCGACTTCGCATACGCAGTCCACACCGAAGTCGGGCACCACACGATGGGCGCGCGGGTGAACGGCCGGCTGGTCCCGCTCGAAACCGAGCTTCAGAACGGCGACGTGGTCGAGGTGTTCACCTCGAAGGACCCCAATGCCGGGCCGAATCAGGACTGGCTGAACTTCGTCAAGAGCAGGCGGGCGCAGAACAAGATCCGCCAGTGGTTCACCAAGGAACGGCGTGAGGAAGCCGCCGAGATCGGCAAGAACGAGCTCACCAAGGCGCTGCGCAAGCTCGGGGTTCCGCTGCACCAGGTGATGAACTCCGAGGCGATCCAGCAGGTCGCTCTGCAGCTGCGCTACCCGGATGTCGCCGGGTTGTTCGCCGGAGTGGGCGAGGGGCACGTCTCCGCGCAATCGGTGATCGAGAAGGTGAACGCGCTCGTCGACCGGGACGCCGCGACCACGGAGCCGGATGCGCTCACCGTTCCGCTGTCGACCCCCCGCGCAGGCAAGGCGGGCTCGGACAGCGGCGTCATCGTGACCGGGGCGAGCGATGTTCTCGTGAAGCTCGCGAAGTGCTGCACGCCGGTGCCGGGGGACGAGATCCGCGGATTCATCACCAAGGGGCAGGGCGTTTCGGTGCACCGGACGAACTGCCAGAACTTCATCGCGCTCTCGGAGCAGACCTCCCGCCTCGTCGATGTCGAGTGGGCGCCGACCTCGAAGAGCGTGTTCCTCGTGCAGGTGCAGGTCGAGGCGCTCGACCGCTCGGGCCTGCTCTCGGATGTCACGCGCGCACTCTCGGAGCACCACGTCAACATTCTTTCGGCATCGGTGCAGACATCGAGCGCGCGGCTGGCGATCAGTCGATTCGTGTTCGAGATGGCGAACTCGACGCATCTGGATCACGTGCTGAACGCGGTGCGCCGCATCGACGGCGTCTACGACGCCTACCGCATCACCGGGGGCTGAGCAGCGTCTCGAGCCGTTCCAGCGCCATGGTCCGACCGGGGCGTCGACGCGAACCGATATGGGCGCGAATGCGGTGCAGCCCGCCGGGGAAGCGGAAGGCGAGGAGCCGGCAGGCGATCGCATCCGCGGGTGTGAACGCCTCGGAACGATAGAGCAGATCGATCGCGGTGCGCAGCGGCGTGGTGACGTCGAAGTCGCCGAGGCGTTCGAGGTCATCGGGAGCGACGCGAAGCTCGCGCACCCGTACCTCCGGCGCTGTCGTGATGGGACGCCTGCGACCGGCGACCATGGTGATCTCGATCGCGTCGCCCGCGGTGCGCGACGCGCCCCAGACCCAGGCGGCGGTGCCGTGCGTGACCGCCTGGTGCGGCCGCAGCCATTCGGCGAGTGCCGCCAGACGCACGGTCGGGGTCTCCGGCCAGCCGAGGCCCCGGAATCCCGGACCGCACGGAACGATCGCCCCGGTCAGCCTCCATGCCGATCGGACCGCGGGCGGCCACAGATCGATCCGCGGGGGAGGAGGCGCGGTGACGCGCCAGAGGGAGTCTCGGTACGTTCTGAGGGCCGGCATGCGGCCAGCCTCTCATCACAGGGGCCCCGCGACCTCGCGATCGCCGGATCTGTGGATAACCGCTAGTTGTCCCCGAGAGCCGCGAGCCAGGACTGCTGGGTCGCGAGGGTCTGCTCGACCTCCCGCTTCGCCTTCGGATCGGTCTCCGTGGCGAGGCGGTCGGCGAGCTCGGCGATCGAGGTCTCGAGCTGGCCGCGCAGGCCCTCGCTCCGCGCCTTCGTCTCGGGGTTGTTGTCGCGCCAGTGCGTATCTTCGAGACTCCGGACGTGATCCTCGATCTTCCGCAGACGGCCCTCGACCGACTTCACCGAATCGCGGGGGACCCGTCCGATCTCGTCCCACTTCAGCTGCAGCTCGGTGAGCTGCTTGCGGGCGGCGACGCGATCCTTCACCTGAAGAATCGATTCTCCCTCGGTGAGCAGCGCGTCCTTCGCCTCCAGATTCGCGGTGTACTCCTCGTCCTGAAGCGCGACCTCCTCGGCCTTCGCCTGATAGAGCACGTCACCGGCGGCCTTGAAGCGGGCCCAGAGCTGATCGTCGATCTTGCGGCTCGCGCGACCGCTGCGCTTCCACTCGTCCAGAAGGGCCCGGTACGCCGTGATGCCGTCGGTTCCGCGCGGAGCGAGAGCCTCGGCCTGCGCGATGATCTTCTCCTTGCGCGACTTCACGTCCTTGTTGTTCGCGTCGAGCTCCGCGAAGTGCGCGCGGCGGGCGGTGTCGAAGGTCTGACGCGCCGTGCGGAATCGCTTCCACAGCGCGTCCGCCTGCGACTTCGGCACGTGCGCGCCGCTGCGCTGCGCGCTCTGCCACTGCGAGAAGAGCTCCTCGTAGGCCTGGCCGGTCTCCTTCCAGCGGACCTGCGCCTGCGGCTGCGCGGCGAGGCGCTCGGCCTCGACCACGATGGCCTCGCGCGCCTGCAGCGCCGCCTGCTTCGCGGCCTCGCGCTCCTGCTGCTGCTGCTCCGTGAACTCCTCGGCCTTGCCGCCGAGCTTGTCGACCCGAGCGCGCAGCGACACGAGATCGCCGACCGCGGCGGGCTCGACGAGCGCGGCCTGCAAGCGCTTCACCGCGTCGGCGACCTCAGCGCCCGCGGTGCCTCGCGCGATGCGGGCCTCGAGCAGTGTGACCTGCCCCTCCAGATCGGCGAACTTGCGCTCGAAGTAGGCGAGCGCCTCCTCGGCGGTTCCGTCGGGGAACTGGCCGACTTCACGCTCCGTCTCACCGTCGCGCACGTAGACCGTGCGGTTCTCGTCGACTCGACCCCAGGCCTGTGCGCCCGACTGTTCGCTCACTTCAGTTCCTACCGTTCGTGGAGATGCCGGCACAGGTGCCGACCGTGCAATGCCGTACCACTCTACCGCCCGCGGTGTATTTCACACTGCCCGCTGTCGGAGGCGACGGATAGCATCGGGGTGTGGAGGCAGCACCGATTCAGAACCCGACGCCGCTCGCGGTGCGGATGCGTCCCGTCACGCTCGATGAGGTGGTCGGGCAGCAGCATCTGCTGCGCCCGGGATCGCCGCTTCGCCGGCTCGCCGACGGCGGCGAGCAGAGCGGGGCGGTATCGCTGATCCTGTGGGGGCCGCCGGGCACGGGCAAGACGACGCTCGCCCAGGCGATCGCGACGACCGGCGGGCGTCGCTTCGTCGAGCTCTCGGCGGTCACGGCCGGCATCAAAGACGTGCGCACGGTCATGGAGCGGGCGCTCAACGACCGTGACCTCTACGGCGTCTCGACGGTGCTCTTCCTCGATGAGATCCACCGCTTCACCAAGGCTCAGCAGGACGCGCTGCTTCCCGGCGTGGAGAACGGCTGGGTGACGCTCGTCGCGGCGACGACGGAGAATCCGTCGTTCTCCGTGATCAGTCCGCTGCTCTCGCGGTCGCTGCTGCTCACGCTCGAGCCGCTCACTGAGTCCGACCTCGCGCTGCTGCTGCGACGCGCGGTCACCGATCCGCGAGGCCTCGCGGGCGCGCTCGAGCTCGGCGACGACGGGCTCGCCGCACTCGTGCAGCTCGCCTCGGGCGATGCGCGCCGGGCCCTCACCGGGCTCGAGGCCTCGGCCGGCAGCGTGCTCGCCGACTCGGAGGGCGAAAAGCCCCCGACGATCACCGCCGAGATCGTCTCGGCGTCGATCGACCGCGCACTCCTGCGCTACGACCGCAACGGCGACGAGCACTACGACGTGATCAGCGCGTTCATCAAGTCGATACGCGGTTCGGATCCCGACGCGGCGATCCACTATCTCGCCCGCATGATCGAGGCCGGCGAGGATCCGCGATTCATCGCGCGCCGACTCATGGTGCACGCGGCCGAAGACATCGGAATGGCGGATCCCGGTGCGCTGCCGATCGCCGTGGCGGCCGCGCAGGCGACCCAGCTCATCGGCCTTCCGGAGGCCCGCATCCCGCTGGCGGAGGCGACGATCTATCTCGCGACCGCGCCGAAGTCGAATGCGGCGATCACCGCGATCGATCGTGCGATCGCCGACGTTCGCGCGGGCGGCTTCGGGCGCGTGCCGGTCCCGCTGCGGGACGCGCACTATCCGGGGGCGAAGAAGCTCGGCCACGGCAAGGGGTATCGATACCCGCACAGCGATCCGCGAGGCGTCGTGACTCAGCAGTATCTGCCCGATGAGCTCGTCGACCGCGTGTACTACCAGCCGAGCGAGCACGGCAATGAGCGGCAGGTGGGCGAGCGGCTCGACAAAATCCGGAAGATCACCCGCGGTGATGCGGGGTGACGAGGCGGATCGGCGCGACCCGAGATGCGGCGGGTCACGCGGTGAGCGCGTGCGCGGCGCTTCTCTGATAAGATTCTCGTTGGCCAACGTCGCGCGTGTCCTCGGCTGGGACATGCGCAAGACGGCAGGCGCCCTGTAGCCGGGTTTCTGCAACGGTCGTTCCCTCACCGTCTCGATACCTCATCGAAGCACGGTTCGCTGCGTCGCGTGCACTGGAGTCAGTGCGGGCGCAGCATGGCCGGGAGAACAATGGGCGGCTCGCGCATGTGCGCCGCCCGAACACTGTCAGAAACTCGAAAGGATCCACGTGTCGACTACGTCGCGTACCCGTTCCAAGACCCGCCTCTCGCGCGCGCTCGGAATTCCGCTCACCCCCAAGGCCGCCCGCTACCTCGAGAAGCGCCCCTACGGCCCCGGCCAGCACGGTCGCACCAAGCGCAAGAGCGACAGCGACTACGCCGTGCGTCTTCGCGAGAAGCAGCGTCTTCGCGCCCAGTACGGCATCCGCGAGAAGCAGCTCGTCATCGCGTTCAAGGAAGCCCGTCGCCAGGATGGTCTGACCGGTGAGAACCTCGTCGAGCTGCTCGAGATGCGTCTGGATGCGCTCGTGCTGCGCGCCGGCTTCGCCCGCACGCAGGCCCAGGCCCGCCAGATGGTCGTGCACCGCCACATTCTCGTCGACGGCAAGATCGTCGATCGCCCCTCCTTCCGCGTGAAGCCGGGCCAGCTCATCCACGTGAAGGCCCGCTCGGAGAGCACCGAGCCGTTCCAGGTCGCGGCGGCCGGCGGTCACGCCGACGTGCTGCCCCCGGTCCCGGGCTACCTCGAGGTCGAGCTCGACAAGCTGCAGGCCCGCCTGGTCCGCCGCCCGAAGCGCGCCGAGGTCCCCGTGACCTGTGAAGTGCAGCTCGTGGTCGAGTACTACGCGGCTCGCTAAGAGCTGCGGAGTACTCGCAGTGGGCACTGCGTACTCGGCGGCCGCGATAGCGGCAGCCGTCTACGCGGCTCGCTGAGAGACGCGGACATCGCGCAGGGGCGTCGACTTCGGTTGGCGCCCCTGCGCCGTATTTACGGTCCGTCCGGCGTCAGCCGCTAGACTTGCCAGGGTCGATCGGGCGGCACTGTCCCGATCGAACGACACGCGGGCCGTGTCACCTGCCGCGGCCGCAGACTGGGAGGAACTGATGTCG
>JBDIAD010000073.1:0-6770 GCA_039812205.1 Leucobacter sp. | reverse complement strand
CGCGTCAGGCGCGGGGAGCGGATCGACGTGACGATCCGCACCTCATACGACATCGCGGCCACCCTGCAGGCCGAAGCCCGACGCCGAGAGTGGATCATGCGCGATGCCGAATACAGCGACACGGTGCTCACCCGGCTGCTGCTCGCCGAGGATCAGATCGCCGCGGCTGCGGCGCTCGCCGCCGAACTCAGCGCCGGCGACGCCGAGATGGTGACGGGCGAGCGCGGCTACGTCGATCTGCTCGGGTGACGCTCGCTACGAGGGCGATCGAGCCCGCGCCCGACCGCGCCTAACCGAAGATCATGGGGGCGTCGAGGTCGTCCTCGTAGCCCTGATCGAGCAGCGATACGTCGATGTCGCAGACGACCGGCACGTGATCGCTCGGCGAGTCCCCCTTGCGCTCATCGCGGTGGATCGACGCGCCCGTCACCGCCCCGGCGAACGCCGGTGAGCCCATGATGAAGTCGATGCGCATCCCCTCGTTGCGGGGGAACCTCAGCTGCTTGTAGTCCCAGAAGGTGTACCCCTCGGGCACGAGGGGCCGCACCACGTCTTCGACGACGGAGCCGAACGAGGCGAACATCGAGCGCTCCTCGGGGGAGACATGGGTGGATCGGCCCACCTCGAAGCTCGGGTCCCCCATGTCGGCATCCAGCGGTGCGATGTTCCAGTCGCCCATGAGAGCGAGCGGCAGATCGGGGTTCTCCGCGATCCACCCTTCGGCATCGGTGCGTAGCGCCTCAAGCCACTCGAGCTTGTAGGCGAGGTGCGGATCGTCGAGGCTGCGGCCATTGGGGACGTAGAGGCTCCAGAGACGCAGATCGCCGACCGTGACGCCGAGCGCGCGCGCCTCGCGAGGAAGCCCGTTCGCGCCGATGCCCTGCACGTCTTCCTGGCCCTTGATGGGGTTGCCGAATCCGGGCATGCCGGCGAAGCCGCGCGCGACGTCGGTCATCTCGTGGCGGCTCGCGAAGGCGACGCCGTTCCACTGGTTCAGGCCGTGGATCTCGAGCTGATAGCCGGCGCGTTCGAACTCGGCGACCGGGAACTGGTCGGGGCGGCACTTGATCTCCTGCATTGCGAGGACGTCGATGTCTTCGCGGACCAGCCAGTCGGCGACGCGGCCGACTCGGGTGCGGATCGAGTTCACGTTCCAGGTCGCTATGCGCATGGATCAAGCGTATCCGAGGATGCGCGTCGGCTGACCGGGGCAGGGTTGCGCGGCGCCAGCGCGTCGATCGTCTCGATCGACGTTCCGGGTTCTGGAGATTCCCGGAGCCTGCGGGTGGCGCGTGTTTTTACAACGGTGGAGGGGCCGACGGGAATCGAACCCCGCCCGGCCGTTTGGGGCGACGCCTCGCGTCGCGCGGCCACGGCGCGTCGATCGTCTCGATCGACGTTCCGGGTTCTGGAGATTCCCGGAGCCTGCGGGTGGCGCGTGTTTTTACAGCGGTGGAGGGGCCGACGGGAATCGAACCCGCGTTCTCAGCTTGGGAAGCTGATGTCTTACCATTAGACGACGGCCCCACGCGATGAGACGGCGCACCGTCTCAACTCGTCAACACTAGCAGAGCATCAGCCCGCCGCCGGTGCCTGGCAGATCGCCGCTGCCGCGAGCGCCGCCGACTGGTCGGCGGCCGTCCACGCGAGCTCCTTCGGGCCGATGCCGTTCTCGGTCGCGAGCGCCGCGAGCTCGAACGCGAGACGCTTCGCGAAACCCGCTCCGGCGCTCGAGTTGTTGAGCACGACGACCACGGTGAACCCGGTTTCGGGGTCGGTGTACGTCGCGGTGAGCGAACCCGTCAGCGATCCGCTCATGCCGTAGAGCGGCCCGATGCGTTCGATCCCGAAGCCCCACTGCTGAGTGGTCCCGTCGACCGCGACCTCGCCGGTGGGGTTGCCCTCGGCGTCGCGCTCGGGGTTCGTCGTCGGCACCGTCGTGGTGATGAGCTCCTGCGAGCCCTTGCCGTAGTCGCCGGCGAGGTATGCGGAGTAGAAGGCGCGCAGATCGCGCACGGTGGTCGTGGCCGCGCCGGCGCCGCTCAGCATCGCGGGCGAGACCTTCTCCAGGCGGATCGGATCGGCGTCGCATACCGGGGCCCCGCCCGAACTCGGATAGGTGAGCCCGGGGAGCAGACGCTGCGGTGCGGAGGTGCTGGTCGGGTCGGCAGGATAGCTCGTTGCGCTGCTGAGCCCGGCCGGCTTGAAGACGCGATCCTTCAGCAGCTCGGGAAGCGGAGTGTTCGTGGCCACGGGGAGCGCGCGGGCGAGCAGCAGTGCCGGAGTGTCCGAGAGATGCACGTCGCGGCCGGGCCACGAGAGCGGCGATGCCGCGAGGCCCTGGGCGAGCAGTTCGCGATCGGACCACGGGCGCGTCGGATTGTTCGCGAAGATATCGCCGAGCCCGGTCTTGAAATCGGCGAGCCCGGAGGTGCCGTCGCACAACTGCCCGTAAGTGATGTTGTCGATGCCGACCTGGCGCGGGAGATCGTCGGTCACTTTGCGATCGAGCGACAGCGCGCCATCGCCCACGAGGTCGAGCAGGAGCGCGCAGAGCATGGGCTGCGTGGTCTGCGCACCGCGGATCACCGAGTCGGTCTGGGCGCCGTCTCCGTATGCCGCGACGTACTCGGTGTCGCCCGACCAGATGCCGACGATCGCGGCGTCCGATCCGCTGTAGCCCATCGCCTGGGTGACTGCCTCGTCGAAGAGCGCCGTGATCGACTCGTCGATCGGTGCGCCGGCATTCGCGCGCGGGCCGGTGCCGTCACCGCTGCAGCCGGTGAGCACGAGCGCCGAGGCGGCGAGAATCGCCAGCGATGCCGTACGAATACGCCGACCGAAGTCAGTCATCACGGAACCGCCAATCTCTGAAATACAGAACAGGCGAGAGTCTACAGCGTGGACTTGAGTGAACCGGGTCAAGGGGTGGACCGCCCCTGCATGCTTCATCAGATGATGTGGGAATGCCTCTGCCCGCCTGGCTAAGATGAGCGGGTGAGTGATTTCGATACCGAAGTGGTGAGCGCCGTCGTCGGCCATATGAACGGCGACCACACCGATGACAATCTGTTGATCGCGCGTGCATTCGGCCGGTCCGAGGCGACAGCGAGCATGATGATCGGTCTCGACGGCGACGCCGGCCTCTGGAAGGTCACCGACCCCAGCGGCGAGAGCGAGCTGCGCGTGGCGTGGCCCGGGGCCCCGATCTCCGAGCGCGCCGAGATCCGCCGCGAGGTCGTCGTGCTCTACAGGGCCGCCTGCGAGAAACTCGGCATCGAACCTCGCGAAGAGGAAGAGACCCCCGCGCAGGGCGGGCATCCCGGCGGGCACCCGCACGCCGCGGGCGCGATGCACGGTGCCGCGGGCGCCCATGCCCACGCCGGGGGACACCCGGGCGGACACCCGCACGCCGGCGGTCACCCGGGCGGGCACCCGCACGGCAAGCCCGAGGACGACGGCAAGTTCTCGACGGCGATCCGCGGCGCGACCTGGGGGGATCACTCCGACAGCGAGGGCGCCGGCTTCATGGCCGCGATCATGCGCGGCCAGGCCACCCGCGACGATTACGCCGCGCTCGTCGCCCAGCACTACTTCCTCTACGTCGCGCTGGAGGAGGCCGCCGGGGCGATCGCCGCCGACCCTCGCTTCGCGCACATCCACCCGGAGGCCATCGTCCGCGTTCCCGCGCTCGAGGCCGACCTCGAGTTCCTGTACGGCGCCGACTGGCGCGAGCTGATCAGCGCGGTGCCCGCGACTGATCGCTACGTGGCGCGCATCCGCGAGGTCGCCGCCGAGGGCTGGCTTCCCGGCATCGTCGCGCACCACTACACGCGCTACCTCGGGGACCTCTCGGGCGGCCAGATGATCGCGAAGGCCGTCGCGAATCAGCACGGCTTCGAGACGAAGGGCATCGAGTTCTACGACTTCGGGGCGCTCGGGGGCATTCCCGAGTTCAAGAACGCGTACCGCGCGGCACTCGATGTGCTCGGCGAGAGCCTCGACGAGGCCGAGCGGGAGCGTGTCATCGATGAGGTGCGCACCTCGTACCGCTTCAACGCCGAGACCTTCGGCGACCTGTCGCGCGCGGCGCGGGCTCGCGTCTGACCGCGAGTCCAACCCGGGCGCAGGTCTGGGGCCCGGCAGGCGCGTGCGTGACGCAGCCCGACGTCGGGCGCGGACCGACTACGTCTCGTCGGGCAGCAGCAGCTGGTGCCGTGCGAGCTCGTGGTACAGCGGCACCGACGCGATGAGCTCCTCGTGGGTGCCCGCGCCGACGACGCGGCCCTGATCGAGCACGATGATGCGGTCGCTGTCGACCACGGTCGACAGCCGGTGCGCGATCACGACGAGCGTGCGCCCGGTCGCCACTGAATCCAGCGCCTCTCGCATGAGCCGCTCGTTCACGCCGTCGAGGCTGGCCGTCGACTCGTCGAGCAGCAGGATCGGGGGAGCGCTCAGCAGCGCGCGGGCGATCGCGAGGCGCTGCTTCTCGCCGCCCGAGAGCATGATGCCCCGCTCGCCCACCTGCGCGTCGAGCCCGCTCGCGAGGCCCGCCTGCGCGGCCGCGCGGTCGATCACCGAGCCGAGATTCACCGTGCGCAGCACGCGCTCGCACTCCGCGTCGCTCGCGCCCGGCGCTCCGAGCAGCAGATTCTCGCGCACCGTGCCGGCGAGCACCGCGGCATCCTGCTCGACGTAGCCGAACTCGCGCCGAAGCTCGGCGCGGTCGAGGGCGCGCAGATCCGCCCCGTGCAGTGAAACGGCACCCGAATCCGGGTCGTAGAACCGCTCGATCAGCCCGAGCAGGGTCGACTTGCCCGCGCCGGAGGGGCCCACGAGCGCGACCCGCATGCCTCGGGGCACCTCGAAGCTCACATCGTGGAGCACCGGGGTCTCCACGATCTCGGCGGGCGCCGCCTCGGCGTCGCGCTGCGCCGCGCGACGGCTGCCGCGCACGAGGTCGCGCACATCGACGCGTGCGGGCGCCGCCGAGCGGTAGGTGAAGCTCACATGCTCGAAGCGGATCGCCGGTGCCTCGGCTGCGCGCGCTTCGGAGAGCGGCACGATGCGCCCGGCGGGCGAGAGCGCGGCATCCCCCTCGGTCTCGGCGGGGATCGAGGCGATCTCCTGGATGCGGCCGAGCGCGCCGAGCGCCTGCCCGACCGCGGCGATCGCGCCGAAGGCCTGCCCGAGCGGCGCGACCATGAGGAAGAGGAACACGATGAACATCACGAGCTGGGCGATGCTGATAGCGCCGACCGCGACGCGGTAGCCGCCGAGTCCCAGCACGACGAGGAACGACAGCTGCAGCGCGAGGAACGACATCGGCACGATGAATGCCGAGATGCGGGCGACCTTGAGGCCGAGCGCATACGCGGTCTCGGCCTCCCGCTCGGTGGCGAGCTGCTCGCGCTCGGCCGCTCCCGCCGCGCGAATGGTGCGGATCGACGAGATCGTGCGATCCACCTGCGCGGCGAGGTCGCCGACCTTCTCCTGGGCGCGGGCGACCGCTGGGCGGATGCGCGAGGCGAGGGTGCTCACGAGCACGACCGCGACCACCATCACCCCGAAGGTGATGAGGAAGAGGAAGGGATCGATGACGAGCATGCCGATCATCGCGCCGACGAGGATCAGCACCCCGCTCGCGGCCTCCACGAGCCCCTGCGTGAGCACGGCGCGCAAGAGCGTGGTGTCGCTGCCGACGCGCGAGACGAGGTCGCCCGTGCGGCGCCGGTCGAACTCGCCGATCGGCAGGTGCAGGATGCGCGCGATGAGCGCGCGCCGGCTCGAGAGCACGACGCCCTCGCCCATGCGCTGCAGCACGTAGTGCTGGAAGCCGCTCGTAAGCGCGCTCACCACGACGAGCGCGCACAGGCCGACCAGCAGCGCGGCGAGCGGCTCGGCGTTCTGCACGCGCTCGATCAGCTGCCCGAGCAGCACCGGCTGCAGCAGCGCGGCGAGCGCGGCGGCGAGGCCGAGGCCGAGGGCGAGGAGCAGGAGTCCGCGTTGCTCGAAAAGATAAGGGAGGAGCTGGGCGAGGGATGCGCGCGGGCCGCGTCGGGCCGTCTCGGGCGAGGTTCGGGGCACGGTTCCCCACTCTATTCCGCACGCCCGGGCGGACCCTGAAAAGCCCGCGACCCGGGGCCGCGCGTGCGGCGCCCGGGTCGCGATCTCGGCCCGAATCGAGACCTACGCCGCGCGGAGCTTCTTCAGCACCGCCGCCGACTGCAGCGCCGCCACGGCAGCCTCCACGCCCTTCGACTCGGTCGAACCGATGAGGCCCGCCCGCTCGAGCGCCTGCTCGTCGTTGTCGGTCGTGAGCACGCCGAAGCCCACGGGCTTGCCGGTGTCGAGCTGCACGCGCGTGAGCCCCTCGGTGACCGCGGTCGAGATGTACTCGAAGTGCGGGGTTCCGCCGCGGATGATCACTCCGAGGCACACCACGGCGTCGAATCCGCCGTCTTCGAGCGCGATCTTCGCCGCGAGCGGCAATTCGAATGCACCGGCGACTCGGAAGAGCGTGTGATCCGCCCCCGAATTCGCGAGCGTCTCATGCGCACCCGCGATGAGTCCGCCCATCACCTCGGTGTGCCAGCTGCCGGCGATGACGGCGACGTTGAGGCCGGTGCCGTCGACGTCGATATGGGGTGCGCCCTGTCCGCTCATGGGATTCTCCTTCGGGTTGTGCGTGCGGTTCAGGGGGGGCGGATCGCCCGCCCCCGGGAGAGTTACGGGATGATGTGCCCCATGCGGTCGCGCTTCGTCGC
>JBDIAD010000072.1:0-6845 GCA_039812205.1 Leucobacter sp. | reverse complement strand
ATTCTCATTGTCCGGCGTCTGCGTAGCCTTCGCGGCATACTCCAGCGCCTGATCCTGCTTGAGACCCATGCCGACGCGCGCGGCCCGGTAAACGGTCCACGTATCGTCAGCCGTCTTGTCTAGGTTGAGGGTGCTCTTGAGGTACGGGTAGTTGCGCTCGGACATCCGCATGTACAGCTCGCCCGTGGCGATAGCCTGCTCACTCTGCGCCGGGTTCGACAGAGCCGAGGGGCTTGTCAGTGCCTTCGCGCCGTCCGTGAGCTGCGGCACTCCCGCGGCGAGCTGATCCACCCCGGTCGACAGCCCCGAGATGCCCTCGGCGAGCTGCGCCTGACCGCCCGCCGACTGCTGAGCGCCGCTCGTGAGCTGGCCGCCCATGGCGATGAGCTGCGCCCACTGCGGATTCGAGGGATCCTGAGCCTGCAAGCCGGCGAGCACCTGATTCATCGCTGCGGTGTAGGCGGCGAGGTTGCTCGCGAGCTGGGCCCCGCCCGCCGCGGACTGCTGCGCGCCCGAGGCGAGCTGCCGGGCCCCGGCGCCGAGACGATCCGCCCCGGCCCCGAGCTCGGTCGTGCCGCCGGCGAGCCCGTCGGCTCCGTCGGCGAGCTTCGAGACCCAGTCGGCGAGCCCGGTCGCCCCGGACTGCGCCTGGGTGATGCCGTCGCCGAGCTTCGACATGCCGACGAACACATTGCCGACGAAGGCGCTGCCGAGGCGCTCGTTGAGCACGCTCGTCGCGGCGTTCACCACCGTGTTCGAGAGCGCCGTGTCGAGCAGGCGCCCCCGATCGCTCGTCGCGACATCGATGGTCGCGGTCTGCACATCCGCGAGATTCCGCGAATACGATGTCGCCGCGGCCGAGAAGTTCTTCGGAATCGTGACGCTCGAGGTGTAGCGGCCGTCATCGAGGCCGGCCGCCGCATCGGCCGCGTCGGTGAGCACCCAGGTGAAGCCGCCGGCGTGCTCGGCGTCGGCGGGGCTGCCGATGAGCTCGGCGGCGAGCACGCGCCCGAGGGGGGTGAGCTGCCCGTCGATCGTGACCGGTTCGTCGAGGTTCACGACCGCCGCGGTCATGGTGCTCAGCTGCTCGTTCGGCTTCCACAGCCCCCACACGAACATTCCGGCGATGGTGAGCGGCACCAGCAGCAGGCCGAGGTAGGTGGCCCAGCCCGCGGGCCGGCGGCTTCCGAGGCGATCGAGTCGTGCGTTCACTGGTCGGCTCCGATCGTTTCGGATTCGAGGGATTCGGTGGGTGAGGGCTCGGGATGCGGATCAGGGTGCGGATCGGCCGCCCGGGCACCTGGCGTCACGAGCGCGACGCCCGCGGGGAGCATCGCCTCGGCCGCCTCGCGCGATCCGAGGACGACCACGGTGGCGTCGCCGCCGGCTGCGAGCAGCTCGCGCACCCGGCCCGCCTCCTCGAGCGCGCGCTCCTGCCCGGCGTCGTCCCAGTGCCGGGCGTCGAGCACGATGAGGCCGGGGCGATCCGCAATCGCCTGCGCAAGACCCTGCGGGTTCGCCCAGGCCGCGCGCCCGCGCAGCGTGCCCGCGCGCTCGGGCAGGAGCAGTCCCGTCACCGTGAGTGTGCCGGCGCGCGGCTTCGCCCTGCCTGCGAGCGCATTCGCGAAGGGCAGAGCCCAGGTCTCCGCGGCGTCGAGATGCAGAGCCTCGCCGGGGGCGACGCGCGCATCGGGCACGCTCGTACTGCGGGCGAGCACGAGGCGCGAGCTCGCGATGCGCGCATCGGGCATGTCTTCGGGCCAGTCGGCGAACTTCAATTCGCGGGCGAGCCCCGCACCCTCGACGTCGAAGACCGGCAGCAGACGGTCGAGCCAGCGCGGCATCTTCCACGCGCGATCGCCCAGGAGCTTCAGCACCGCGGGCACGAGCGTCATGCGCACGATGAACGCGTCGACGAAGACGCCGACGGCGAGACCGAGCGCGATGACCTTGATGGACGGATCGCCCTCGGGCACGAACGCCGCGAACACCGCGAACATGATCACGGCCGCCGCGGTGACCACGCGGGCCGATCCGACGAAGCCCGTCGCGATGGCACTGCGGCTGCTCGCCCCGTGCACGACCTCCTCGCGGATGCGCGACACGAGGAACACCTCGTAGTCCATGGCGAGCCCGAAGAGCACGCCCATCAGGATGATCGGCATGAAGCTCAGCACCGGTCCGGTGTGGTGCACGTTCAGAAGGTCGGCGAGCCAGCCCCACTGGAAGACCGCGACCACCGCGCCGAACGCGGCGCCCACCGACAGCAGATACCCGAGCGTCGCCTTGATCGGCACCCAGATGCTGCGGAAGACCACCGCGAGCAGGATCAGCGAGAGGCCGACGACGAGAATGCCGAAGGGCAGCAGCGCCTCGAAGAGCAGCTGCGACACATCGATGCCGACGGCGGTGAAGCCCGTGACGGCAAGGCTGACGCCGTACTTCTGCACCCACTCGTCGTGATGCGAGCGCAGCTCCTGCACGAGGGCCGCGGTGCTCTCGGACTGCGGCCCCTCCTCGGGGACGACCTGGATGATGCCCGTGTCGGCCCCCTGGTTCGGGGTGGCGAGCGGCACGTCCGCGACGCCCGGAAGCGTTCGGATCTCGGCCGCGAGATCGTTCATCAGGGTGAGCGGATCGTCGCTCGAGATGATGGACCCCGTGAGCAGCAGCGGCCCGTTGGCGCCCTCCCCGAAATGCTCCCCCGTGAGTTCGTAGGTGACGCGCGCGGGGTTGTCGGGGGCGAGCGTCTCGGCGCCCGGCAGCGCGAGGCGCAGACTGAGCGCCGGGGTCGCGACGATGCCGAGCCCGACGAGCACGGCGACGATCGTGAGGATCGGGCGCTTGGTGACGCCGCGCACCCAGCCGCCGAAGAAGCGGTCGGCTCGGGATGGCGCGTGCGCACCCGAGGTCGCGGCGTCGCCCGGGGTGCCGCCGCCGCTCTCGCCGACTTCCACCTGCGCCTGCATGGCGCCCCGCAGCGCCCGGCGCTGCTTGCGCGACAGGATCCGATCCCCCGCCATCGCGAGAATCGCGGGCGTGAGGGTGAGCGCGATGAGCACCGCCACCGCGACGCCGGCCGCGGCCGCGACGCCGAGCGCCGTGAGGAACGGGATGCCCGCGACCGCGAGCCCGACCAGCGCGATGATCACGGTGAGGCCGGCGAACACGACGGCCCCGCCCGAGGTCGCCGTGGCGCGCGCGATCGATTCGCGCAGCTCGACGCCGGCGCGCAGCTGCTCCTGGTGCCGACTCACGATGAAGAGCGTGTAATCGATGCCGACGGCGAGCCCCAGCATGAGCGCGAGCATCGGCGTGGTCGAGGTCATCTCCATGAACACGGTCGAGAAGAAGATGCCCGCGACCGAGATGCCGACCCCGATGAGCGCGATGATGAGCGGCATGCCGGCGGCCAGCAGCGAGCCGAGGGTGAGCAGCAGCACGATGAAGGCGACGAGCACGCCGATGGCCTCGGTCGCCGAGAAGCTCGGGATCGAGACCGAGAAGACATCGCCGCCGTAGGAGGTCTGCGTGCCCGCCGGCAGTTCGCCCTGCAGCGTCGCCGTCGCATCCACGATGCCGTCCTTCACCGCGGCGGGCACGCTGGACACCTCGGTCTGGATCTGCACGGTGATGAGCGCGGCCCGCTGGTCGTCGCTCAGACCGGTCGCCGCCTGGGCCGCGAACGGGGTCGACACTCCCGCGACCTGATCGAGCCCGGCGAGGTGATCCGCCGCCTCTGAAATCGCGGTCTTGTAGACCGCGTCGGTCACCTTCTGACCCTCGGGCGCGACGACGATGATGCGCGCGCTCGAGCCGCTCACCTCGGGGAAGGTGCGGCCGAGCGTGTCGATCGCGGCCTGCGACTCGGTGCCGGGAATCGTGATCGCACCGGTGGCGCCTTGCGAGAACAGCAGCGCGCCCGTGCCGAGCAGCGCCAGGATCGCGAGCCAGACGCCCAGCACGAGGAAGCGTGCGCGCGACGCCCAGCGGCCGAGCGAGTACAGAAGGGAAGACATGGATCCTGCTTCGAAGGTTGGTCGTATCAGGTTTCGATACACAAGTGTATCCATTACGATACAGTGATGTATCCAAACTCCCTTCGAGTTCGCTGAGACTCGAAGGGCAGACCGAACGACCGGGCAGTGAAAGGATGAGTGCATGTCAGCAGCAGCCGACCCGACCATTCCGCCCAGCGCGCGGCGCCAGGCGACCCGCGAGCGGCTCTTCGACGCCGCGATGGCCGTGTTCGTCGAAGACGGGGTGCAGGGCGCCTCCGTCGAGGCGATCTGCGCGCGCGCCGACTTCACCCGCGGCGCGTTCTACTCGAACTTCGACAGCAAGGAGCAGCTCTTCCAGGCGCTGCTCGAGCGCGAGTTCATGCGGCGAGCGCGGTACGTGCAATCGCAGGCCGTCGCGATCGAGCCTCGACTGCGCGAGCACGGGCGGCAGTTCACGCCCGAGGAGGCGGCCGGCCTCATCGCCGACTTCTTCATCTTCGAGGCCACCCTCACCGACAACGACGCGACCGCCTGGTTCGTGCTCGAGACCGAGTTCCTGCTGCTCGCCATGCGCGATCCGGCGCTCGCACCCGATTACCACCAGTTCATGGAGGGCTTCTACACCGACCTCGCCCCGGTCGTCGAGCAGGTGGTCGCCGCAGCGGGGCGCCGCTTCACCCTGCCGGTCGAGCTCGCGGTGCCGATCCTCGGCGGGCTCTACCATCGCGCGCTGCGCAACACGGCGCTCGCCGGCACCGAGGCGCCGGGCGGCCTCGGCGATCTGGGAGCGGACCTGGCCTCGCTCCTCTTCGCCCTCACCGACGAGATCGCCCCGCGCGGCTGAGGGCGCGCCCGCGCGACTGCCGCCTCAGGATCCTCCGTGCCGCCTGCCGGTCCCGTCGCGCTTCGCATCCCCGTGGTCGCACGCAGCCCCGGCGCCGCCGAATACACTGGTGGGGTGTTGCTCTCAGATCGCGATATCACCGCAGAACTCGGCACCGGCCGGATCTCCCTCGATCCCACGACCCCGGAGATGGTGCAGCCCTCGAGCGTCGACGTGCGGCTCGACCGATTCTTCCGCCTCTTCGACAACCACAAGTACGCGGTGATCGACCCCGCCGAAGACCAGCCCGAGCTCACGCGCCTCATCGAGGTGGATCCCGAGGAGGGGTTCATCCTGCATCCGGGCGAGTTCGTGCTCGGCTCGACATTCGAGCGCGTCGGCCTGCCCGACGACATCGCCGCGCGCCTCGAGGGCAAGAGCTCGCTCGGCCGCCTGGGCCTTCTCACGCACTCGACCGCGGGCTTCATCGACCCCGGCTTCGAGGGGCACGTCACGCTCGAGCTCTCGAATGTCGCGACGCTGCCGATCAGGCTGTGGCCGGGCATGAAGATCGGGCAGCTGTGCTTCTTCAAGCTTTCGTCGCCCGCCGAACGCCCCTACGGCCACGGCGCGACCTTCTCGCGCTACCTCGGGCAGCGCGGGCCGACGGCGTCGCGCTCGCACCTGAACTTCCATCGCGCCGACGTGATGACGAGCGACCTCGGCTCGGCCGGGAACTAGCGCGGCGGTGCTGCCACGCGGCGCTTGCCGCACACCGCTCGCCGCATACCGCTCGTTACCCGCGCTTCGGTCGGAGAATCCCGCTGCAGTCGGAGGTTTCCGCGCAGAACATCCGACCGAACGGCTGTTCTCCGACCGAACTCGATCACAGACCAGCCAGGCGGGCTGAGAATCGCGCATTGGGCTGACGTTTCGGCGCGAAACGTCAGCCCGATCGTCCATTCTCAGCCCGATGCGTGCTGCCTCAGGGCTTGCGGGCGTACTTCTCGTCGTCCCGCGCCCGCTGGGCGAGCATCTCGTTGTAGGCGCGCAGCTCGGCATCGCCCGAGCGGTCGGCCGCGCGGTCCCGCCGTTTCTGCTCCTTCTCGTCGCTGCGCGACCACTGGATCGCGACGATCAGCGCCAGCGAGAGCGTCGGCAGCTCGCCGATGCCCCACGCGATCCCGCCGCCGATCATCTGATCGGCGAGCGGCGTCGGCCCCCACGTGCGCCCCATCGCGCCGAACCAGTCGGCGAGCGCCAGCGAATCACCGGTCATCAGCGTCACGCCGAAGAACGCGTGCGAGGCCATCGTCGCGAAGAGCGTCACGATGCGCATCGGATACGGGAAGCGATACGGCACGGGGTCGATCCCGATCATCGACAGCGCGAAGAGGTACCCCGAGATCAGGAAGTGCACGATCATCCACTGGTGGCCGAGATGGTCCGTCATCGCCCAGCGGAAGATCGGCGTGAAGTAGAACACCCACAGCGAACCAGCGAACACCACCGCGGTGACGGCCGGATGGGTCACCACCTTCGAGAACGGGGTCTGCACGGCCCAGAGGATCCACTCCCTGCCGCCCCACGACTCGTCGTCTCGCTTGCGGATCGCCCGCAGCGCGAGCGTCACCGGCGCACCCAGCACCAGCACGAGCGGGATCAGCATCGTGAAGAGCATGTGCGACAGCATGTGCACGCTGAACATGTAGCGCTCGTAGACGTTGAAGACGCCGTTCGTCGAGTAGAAGAGGAAGGCGATGCCGAGCACCCAGGCGATCGTGCGGCCGATCGGCCAGCGGTCTCCGCGGCGATGCAGGCGCCACACCGCGGCCAGGTAGAGCGCGAGCGCGAAGACGCATACGAGCGCCCAGAGCAGGTCGATCTTCCACGCGGTGAAATAGCTTCCGACCGTGATCTCGGGGGGGAGCGGATCGCCGGTGAGCCACTCGGCCGGCGGGATCAGCGCGCCGCCCTCGTCGAACGGCGGCTCCTGCGGAATCGGCGTCGCCGTGCGGCCG
>JBDIAD010000071.1:0-7011 GCA_039812205.1 Leucobacter sp. | reverse complement strand
CTGCGGCTGCGCGACGAGGCGTTCCGCGACCCGAGCTCGCACTTCCGCCGTTTCGCCGACCTCGACGACGAGCGGGCGATCGCGATGTCGCGCGAGATCTGGCGCACGATCAACGAGCCGAATCTGAACGAGAACATCCGGCCGACCCGCGCTCGGGCGTCGCTGGTGCTGCGCAAGGAGGCGGATCACCGCGTGCAGAAGGTGCTCCTGCGCAAGATGTGACCGCGCCTGCGCGATGCTCGGCCGGCGCGCCCGTCAGCCGTGGTTCAGGATCTCCTGGATCGTGTCGGCGCTCTCCGGCAGCGCGTCTCGCAGCTGCAGGCCGAGATTTCTGAAGGTCGCTGCGACGAGGATCGGCATATGATCGCTCACGCCCTGCTTGAGCGTGCGCACGCTCTCGATCCGCAATCCCATCGATGTGGCGAAATCGTAGTGACCGCGGAACATCTTGTACCGCGTATAGGTTCGCTTGTCGCTCAGCGTGAGGTCGAAGCCCTCCGAGCGCATGTGCCGATCGAGCTTCGCCTGGAACACGGGATAGTTGTAGTCGCCGACCATCAGCGCGGGAAGCCCCGCCCCGAGGGCTCGCAGCTGCGCGAGGGCGGTACTGATCTGGTGGCGGCGAAGCGAGTTGGAGGCGGTCAGCGGCGCCGCGTGGAAGGAGGCCGCGACGAGGTCGCGCCCCCGCAGCCGATCGTGCAGCCTCGCGCCGAGCAGCCGCTCGTGCGCCGGCTGCAGCACTCGATCGTGCAGCGACCGTTTCAATTGGAAGGTGTGCACCGAGCGCAGCCGGTACCGCTCGCTGCGCACGTACATCGCGAGCCCCAGGCGATTCTTCTCCGTCGCGTGCACGAGCTCGAGGCCGTGCACCCGAGCCGGGAGCGCGAGCGCATCGGCCTCCTGCAGGCACACGATGTCGGGGTCGTAGCGCTCGATCAGGTCGGCGAGCTCGTGCAGCGCCCGATTCTTCCGGAGGTTGTAACTGATGACCTTCACACTGCGACCTTTCGCCGCGCCGCACACGTCGACAGTGTCCACAGTACGCCGCCTATCTGAACGCGCAATGAAGTGCGTGTGCCAGACAAGCTGATCGAGAATACGCGCTGTGTAGACGCATGTCTCATGTTTATGCCCAGACGTGTACATATCGTCCGCTATGGTTCATCGAGTATTCATACCCACATAGGGTTGACCGGGAACTACTGGACGTTCTCAGATAGGTGATGTATCCGGATGGTCAAGAGAAGTGTCAAATTTGCGGTGGCGCTCGCGGCTGCCGCAGCGCTTGCGCTGACAGGTTGCAGCAGTAGCAATTCAAACGGCGGAGCGCAGGCGGACGAGGAATCGGTCTTCGTCGCTGCCCTCGGCACGAATCCTCCTCATTTCAACCGAAACCTCACCACTGAGATCGGCACCATGGTCGTGGGTTCGACCATCTTCGAGTCGCTCGTAAGCCTCGACGACAAGTTCGAGCTCCACCCGAAGCTCGCCGCCGAGTGGTCGGTGAACCCCGAGGCGACCGAGTACACCTTCAAGCTCCGCGACGGCGTGAAGTGGCACGACGGCGAGCCCTTCACCTCGGCCGACGTGAAGTTCACCTTCGACACCTATCTCCCCCTCGGACCGCAGAGTTCGTCGTACGCCAAGTACATCGAGTCCGTGGAGACCCCCGATGACTCCACCGTCATCGTGAAGTTCAACACTCCGTTCGCGCCCTTCGTCGAGGCGCTCGCCAGCATCTGGATCATGCCCGAGCACATCTTCAACGACGGCAAGGACATCGTCACCCACGAGGGCAACCTGCACCCGATCGGCACCGGCCCCTACAAGTTCGAGAGCTTCACCCCCGGCGACCGCGCCGTCGTGGTGAAGAACGACGACTACTGGGACGGCAAGGTCGACGTCGACCGCATGGTGTTCAGCGTCATGCCCGACGCCAACGCCCGCCTGCTCGCACTGCGCGCCGGCGAGATCGACTTCATCTACTCCTCGTACGCCGACAAGTCCTCCTTCGGCACGCTCGAGGAGGAGCCCGAGAAGTACGCCTTCCTGCCCTCGCTCGGAGGATTCTCGACGGTGACCGCGCACGTGAACTCGCGCAACCCGATCCTCGCCGATCCCGCCGTGCGTCGCGCGCTCTACAGCGCGGTCGATCGCCAGTCGATCGTCGACAAGGCCTACTACGGCTACGCGGAGGTCACCCGCGGCCCGATCCCGGCTCAGATGGAGTGGGCCGTGAGCCCCGACGTCGACTTCCGCAAGGAGTTCCCGTTCGACCTCGAGGCCGCCGACAAGGCGCTCGACGCCGCGGGCTACCCGAAGGACGCCTCGGGCAAGCGCTTCTCGCTCACCCTGGCGACGCCGTCGGAGTACACCAACATCATCGAGGCCGCGAACGTCATCAAGTCGGATTTCGCTCAGCTCGGCATCGATGTGAACCTGGTGCAGGAGGAGTTCGGCGTCTGGACCGAGCGCGTGTACAAGAAGCATGAATTCGATATCTCGCTCATCTTCTACACCACCTTCGAGGACCCGAGCCTCGGCATCACCCGCGCATACGTCTGCAACCCGGACAACGTGAATTATCGGAACGCCTCGGGCGTCTGCGACGAAGAACTCGACGCCGACTTCGCCCGCGCCGGTCAGTCCGGCGATCGCGCGGATCGCTCGGCGGCGTTCAAGTCCGCCGAGCAGCGCATCGCGCAGCTGATGCACACCTGGCCGGTGGTCGTGGACGAGACCTTGAGCGTCGGCCGCAGCGACCGCTTCGATTTCACCGAGGCATTCGCCACGCACCAGATCTCCTGGGGCAAGCTGAAGACCGCAGGCTCGTCTGCCAAGTGATGACGCAGTGAGGCTGTACCGATGGGAGACAATGCGAATTGTCTCCCATCGGTGTTTGTATTACCCGGCCGGGGCGATCCCGGCCGATACCGAATAAGTAGAACGAGAACGAGGTTGTTGTGACGAGAAAGATGGTACTGAGCGCGTTCCTCCTCCCTGGCGGATACGACTCGCGGGCGTGGCGCCTGGAGGGCAGCCGGGCCGAGGAGCTCGGCCAGCTGGGCATCGCGATGGACATCACGAAGGCGTACGAGGCCGCGAAGCTCGATTCGGTGTTCATCGCCGACACCATTTCGGCGATGCCGCTGCTCAACGGCGACGTGAAGTTCGCGAGCCCCTACGAGCCGATGACGACGCTCGCCGCGCTCGCCTCGGTGACGACGAACATCGGTCTGATCGGAACGTTCTCGACGACCTGGAACCACCCCTTCACCCTGGCCCGCCAGCTGCAGTCGCTCGACGTGCTCAGCAACGGCCGCGCCGCTTGGAACGTGGTCACTTCTTCGCGCGCCGAGGAGAACTACGGCACCGATCTGCCGTCGAAGGAGGACCGCTACCGTCGCGCCGCCGAGGTCGTCGAGGCCGTCACACGGCTGTGGGCGGCATGGAGCGACGACGCGGTGATCACCGACCGCGAGACGGGCCGCTGGATCGATCCCGAGCTGATCCAGCCGGTGAACTTCCACGGCGAGTTCGTGAGCACCGAGGGCTTCATGAACATCCGCCGCTCCCCGCAGGGCGCCCCGGTGATCGTGCAGGCCGGCCAGTCCTCGGGCGGCCTCGATCTCGGTGCGAGCGTCGCCGAGGCGGTCTACACCGCGCAGCCCGATCGCCAGCACTCCATGGACTACTACAAGGCCTACAAGGAGAACATCGCGAAGAAGGGCCGCAACCCCGAGCACACGAAGCTCCTCCCGGGCCTCGTCCCCTACATCGGCGACACCGAGGCCGAGGCGCGCGAGTTCCGCAACAGCCTGCAGGGCTTCGTCGATTACGACCTGCATCGCAAGGAGTTCACGGAGGCGTACGACATCAGGCTCGACGATCTCGAGCTCGACGACCACATCCCGCTGGAGCGCTTCGAGGGCAAGAACGACGACAACACGAGCACCCGCTTCACCGCCTTCCGCGATCTGGCGGTCGAGCACGGCTACTCGCTGCGCGAGCTGCTGATCCACCGCGCCAGCTCGGGCGGTCACCTCTCGCTCGTCGGCACCGCATCGCAGGTCGCCGACACGATGATCGACTGGTTCGAGAACCGCGCCTGCGACGGCTTCAGCCTGAACGCCCCGGCGATCCCCGTCTCGGTCAAGCAGATCACCGAGAAGCTCGTGCCGGAGCTGCAGGAGCGCGGCTACTTCCGCACCGAGTACGAAGGCACCACGCTGCGCGAGAATCTCGGCCTGCCGATTCCGGCCGCCTGGGACAAGCAGTAGCGCTCACACCGCGCAAGAGGGGCGGATCTCCGGTTGAACCGGGGATCCGCCCCTCTTGCATTCGGCGCCGTCAGGCGGGAGTGCAGAAGCGCAGAGTCACTCCGCGAGTCTCTCGGCCACGACTCCGGCCAGATCGTTCGCCAGCTGATGCGCGAGCGCCTCGTCCTCGGCCTCGACCATGACGCGCACGAGCGGCTCCGTGCCCGAGGGGCGCAGCAGCACGCGACCCCTCCCCGCGAGCGCGAGCTCGACCTGCGCGACCGCGTGCTGCAGCACGACATCGGAGTTCGCGCGCGAGCGGTCGACGCCGCACACATTCACGAGCACCTGCGGGTACACCGTCATCACCTGCGCGAGTTCGGCCAGCGACTTCCCGGTGCGCTTCAGCTCCGCGGCGATGTGCAGGCCCGTGAGGATGCCGTCGCCCGTGGTGGCGTGCTCGCTCATGATGACGTGGCCCGATTGCTCGCCGCCCAGCGAATAGCCCTCGGCGTTGAGCGCCTCGAGCACGTAGCGGTCGCCGACCCCCGTCTCGACGACATCGATGCCGTTGTTGGCCATCGCGAGCTTCAGGCCGAGGTTGCTCATCACCGTGGCGACGAGCGTATTGCTCTTGAGCTTGCCGCGCGCACTCATCGACAGGGCGAGGATCGCCATGATCCGGTCGCCGTCGATGACGTTTCCCTCGGCATCGACCGCGAGGCAGCGATCCGCGTCCCCGTCGTGCGCGATGCCGAGATCGGCGCCGTGTTCGAGCACGGCCTCGCGAAGCGGGTCGAGATGCGTCGATCCGACGCCGTCGTTGATGTTGAATCCGTCGGGGGCATTGCCGATCACCGTGACGCGCGCCCCGGCGTCGGTGAAGACATCGGGAGAGATTCCCGCGGCGGCGCCGTGCGCGCAGTCGAGCACGATGTGCAGGCCCTCGAGGCTGACGCCCTCGAGCGTTCCCAGCAGGTGCACGAGATAGCGATCCTCGGCATCCGCGAAACGACGGATCCGCCCGACCTCGCGGCCGGTGTTGCCCGCCTTCGGCTTCGACATCTCGGCTTCGATGAGATCCTCGACGCTATCGGGCAGCTTGCGCCCGCCGGCGGCGAAGAACTTGATGCCGTTGTCGGCAGCCGGATTGTGCGAGGCCGAAACCATGACCCCGAAATCGGCACCGGTATCGGCGACGAGATACGCCGCCGCGGGGGTGGGGATCACCCCGGCGTCGAGCACATCGACGCCGGAGGCCGCAAGACCCGCCGACACCGCGGCCGAGATGAACTCCCCCGAGACCCGCGGGTCGCGTGCGACGACCGCCACGGCCCGGCGGCTCTCGGATCGGGCGGCACGCCCGAGCACGAAGGCCGCAGACTGAGCGAGGCCCAGGGCCAGCTCGGCGGTAACATCTACCCCGGCCAGTCCCCGGACCCCGTCGGTGCCGAATAGGCGACCCATTCGAATCGACTTAGCGCTTCGAGTACTGCGGCGCCTTGCGAGCCTTCTTGAGGCCTGCCTTCTTGCGCTCGATGACGCGAGCGTCGCGGCTCAGGAAGCCGGCCTTCTTCAGCGCCGGACGGTTGTGCTCGGCGTCGATCTCGTTGAGCGCGCGGGCGATCGCGAGGCGCAGCGCACCGGCCTGGCCCGAGGGGCCGCCGCCCTTGATGCGTGCGGTCACGTCGTACGATCCGCCGAGCTCGAGCACGGTGAACGGATCGGTGATCAGCTGCTGGTGCAGCTTGTTCGGGAAGTACTCCGACAGCTCGCGGCCGTTGACGGTGATGGTGCCCGAGCCGGGAACCAGGCGTGCACGGGCGATGGCCTGCTTGCGGCGGCCCACGGCGTTGCCGGGGACGGTGAGCGCGGGGCGCGGGGTTGCTGCTGCTGCGGCCTCTGAGGCCGGAGTCTCGGTGGTGTAGCTCTCGACGGCCACGTTCTCTTCAGTCACTTGAAAGTCCTTTACTAACGTTCTCTGCCGGCGATTACTGGGCGACCTGGCCGATGGTGTACGGCGTCGGCTGCTGCGCGGTGTGCGGATGCTCCGGGCCCGCGTACACCTTCAGCTTGCGGAACTGGTCGCGGCCGAGCGAATTCTTCGGCAGCATGCCGCGGATCGCCTTCTCGACAGCGCGCTCGGGGTTCTTCTCGAGCATCTCGGTGTAGCCGACCGCCTTGATGCCGCCCGGGTAGCCCGAGTGGCGGTACGCGATCTTCTTGGCGGCCTTGTTGCCGGTCAGCACGACCTTGTCGGCGTTCACGATGATGACGTGATCGCCCATGTCCATGTGCGGAGCGAAGGTGGGCTTGTGCTTGCCGCGCAGCAGCGCGGCGGCGTGGGAGGCCAGGCGGCCGAGCACGACGTCGGCGGCGTCGATGACGAGCCAATCGTGCTTCTGGTCGGCGGCCTTCGGCGAATATGTGCGAGTCACAGTGTGCTGCTTTCGTTCGAAATGGAGTGGTTCGTGGATCCCTCCCCGCACGGGTCTCGCTCGGAGCGAGTGCACCGCCTTCGGGGGGCTCACATTCGGATGCTTGCGCACCAAAGATCTAGACTAGCACGAACCGCGCGCACTCACGCAATCGGATCACGCCGGGCCCGCGTCTGCTCGGAGCGTTCGGCGAGTCGATCGTCGCCCGGATACGTGATCTCCTCGAGGCTCAGCCCGTGGGCCGGCATCACCGCGAAGCGATTGGTGCGCTCCCTCGCATCGCGCAGCGCGACGAGATTCCCGATGCTGATCCG
>JBDIAD010000070.1:0-7057 GCA_039812205.1 Leucobacter sp. | reverse complement strand
GGACCAGCTGCGCCTGGCCAGGGAGATCGCCCAGACCGCGCCGGAGGTCGGGGCGATCCTGCGGCGCCGGCACAGGGTGGTGCTCCTCGACGAAGTGCAGGACACCTCGGTGGGGCAGACCGGGCTGCTCGCCGCGCTGTTCGCCGGCACCGCCGTGATGGGCGTGGGCGACCCCCATCAGAGCATCTACGGGTGGCGAGGCGCCTCCGCCGCGGGAATGCAGGCGTTCCATCGGGACTTCGCCGGCGGCGGCGCGCGGACGGGCCCACCCGCGACGCTCTCGCTCTCGGTGAGCTGGCGCAATGCGGCGCGTATTCTCGATGCCGCGAACACCGTCTCCGAACCGCTCCGGGAATCCTCGCTCATCGAGGTGGAGCGTCTGGAGCCTCGCGCCGGTGCCCCGGCCGGCGAGATCGCGCTGGTCTACCCGGAGACGCTCGACGAGGAGCGGCGCGCCGTAGCCGAGTGGATCCGAGACTCGCGAGACGCGCACACGCGAGCCCACGGAATGCCCCCGACCACCGCGGTGATCATGCGGAACCGACGCCATATGGCTGGGTTCGCCGAGGAGCTCTCCGCGCTGGGCATCCCGAATCACATCGTCGGCGTCGGCGGGCTCCTCGCGACCCCGGAGGTCAGCGATCTGGTGAGCGCTCTGCGATGCCTGTGGTTCGCGGACGCCGGCACCGATCTCATCCGAATACTCGCGGGGCCGCGGTTCAGAATCGGGGTCGCCGATCTCGCGGGGCTCGAGCGCGCGGCGCGCTGGTTCGCGATGCGGGATCACGCCCAGCGCAAGCTCGAAGACGTCGATCTCGAGGCCGACGGCCTGCTGCTCGACCCGGATCGCCGGTTCACGATCCTCGACGCCATCGACGAGATCGCCGGCATGCGCGACCTCGATCACCGTTCGCTCAGGGCCGTGACGCCGCTCGGGCGCGAGCGGCTGCGGGAGGCCGGGCTCATGCTGCGGCGCCTGCGAGCCGTGATCGCGAGCGGCATCCCCGCGCTCATCCGCGAGGTCGAGCACGCGCTCAGGCTCGACATCGAATTGGACGCGGCGGAGCATCGCGGCTTCGAGGGCGCCGCCGCGGCACGAGCGAACCTGGACGCGTTCGCAGAACTCGTCCACGGCTTCCTGGCGGTCGATGCCCAGGGAACGCTCGCGGCGGTGCTCGCGTGGCTCGAACAGGCGGCCATCGCCGACGAGACTGCCGAGCATGCACCCGAGCCGACGCCGGGCTCGGTGCAGATCATCACCGCCCACGGCGCGAAGGGGCTCGAATGGGATCTCGTCGCGATTCCGCGACTCGTCGCCGGCGAGTTCCCCGGCGCATCGCGCGAGGGCGCGGGCTGGCTGCGCGGGGGGCGGCTCCCGGACGAGCTGCGCGCGGATGCCGGTGCACGACCGCAGCTCGCCTGGCGGACATGCGCCACCCAGAAGGAGCTCGTCGATGAGATCGCCGACTACAAGACGCAGATCGCCGAAGCCCATGCGATCGAGGAGCGACGCCTGGCGTATGTCGCGATGACACGCGCACGAACGCAGCTGCTGCTGAGCGGATCCTTCTGGGCCGGGCAGGTGAAGCCGCGGCAGCCCTCGGCGTTCCTCGCGGAGCTCGCCGCTGCGGGGCTCATCGACGGACTGCCGACGGCGAGCACGAGCGAGGTCGATCCGAGCTCGCGCGCCGAGCACACGGTTCAGTGGCCGCTCGATCCGCTCGGACGCCGCGCCGATGCCGTGCTCCGAGCGGCCGCCCGGGTCGAGGCGGAGCTCTCAGACGATGTGGAGGGCGCGCGCATCGATCCCACCGTGGAGCTGCTGCTGGCCGAGCACGCGGCGAAGGCCGCCCCGCTCGACGCGAAGCACCCGCGGGCGGAGCTCGCCGAGCGCATCACCGCCTCGACCTTCCACGAGTTCGTCGAGGATCCCGCGGCCGCCGAGCGGTTGCGGCTGCGACCGCTGCCGACCCGCCCGTATCGGCGCACGCGATTGGGGAACCTCTTCCACGAGTGGGTGGAACGGCGATCCACGACGGTGAGCGGCACGGAGCTTCCGCTCATCGGACTCGAGGCCCACCAGTTCGGCGAAGAGGGGTTCATGGCCGACGGCGAGTTCGCGGACACCGATGCGGAGCAGCTGGCCGAACTCATCCGAAAGTTCGAACGGTCGCGATGGGCGGGGCGGCAGCCGATCGCGGTCGAGCTCGAGATCGCCATCCCGTTCGCCGGGCGCCGGCTCGTGTGCAAGCTCGACGCCGTCTACGCGGCCGGCGCCTCTGCCGACGGCGAGCCGCTGTTCGAGATCGTCGACTGGAAATCGGGGCGCCCGCCGGGGAACGCCGCGGAGGCGTCGTCGCGCCTGCTGCAGCTCGGGCTGTACCGGCAGGCTTACGCGCAGTGGGCGGGCATCGACCCGTCGCGGATCGGCGTCTCGCTCTTCTACGTCGACGCCGAGCACGAGCTGCGGGGGGAAGAACTGCTCACCCTCGAGGAGCTCGAATCCCGCTGGCTCGCCGCCGCGCGGCAGCTGCACGACTGAACGGCCTGCGACTGAACGGACCGCTACGCCTTGCGAGGGTCGCCGTCGACCTCAGCATCGGCGCGGGATTCCTCCAGCGGCGAGATCGGCTCGGTCGCCTGTTCGTCGGCCGGCCGCACCCCGATCGGCTGCGAGTCTCCCGAGAAATCCCGATCGACGCCGAAGGCGCGGTCCTCGTCGAGCGCCTCGTACTCCGCGGTCTCGGTGCGCGCATCGATTCCCGTCTCGGGCGTCTCGTCCAGCATCTGCTGCACCTCCGTCTCGGAGAGCACCGGTCGAGCCGGCTGCTGAGCACCGAGATGCCGCACGCGATCCACCAACCGATCGAGCATGGAGATCGCGTCGTCGATCACCGATTGATCGTGGGTCTCCACGCCGTGCAGCAACCAGCGCGCGACCCCGAGCTCGCTGTGCAGAATCGAACGTGCGCGCAGGTCGCGCGTGCTCCGCAGGCCGCGCTCCACCGCATAGCGCGCGAGCACGGCGTCGAACACCTCCGGCCCGGCCTCCAGAAGCCACGCCAGATCGACCGCCGGGTCGCCCGTCGACAACTCGGACCAGCCGAGCACACCGGTGATGGTGTCGTCCACGACGAGCAGGTCGTCGGCGTCGAGCGAGCCGTGGATCACCACCGGAGCGAAATCCCAGAGCGAGGCGGTCCCGAGCATCGTCGTCCATCGCGCGTGCACGGTCTCGGGCAGCATGCGAGTCTCCGCGGCGCGCGCGACGAGCCGCTCCAGCTGCTCCCGAACCTGGGCGGAAGTGCGCACCGGCAGGCCCGCCTGCTGCACGAGAGAATCGGGAAGCTGGTGGATCGCCGCGATCATCTCGGCGATCGGTTGCAGCAGCAGCGCCTCGGACTCGATCGCATCGGCCGATACGCGTCCCCCCGGAAGGAACGTGGAGACCACGGCCCGGGTCTCGCCGGCGCGCGTCACCCCGATCGTCTGCGGCAGGGCGAAGGGCAGCCAACTGCGAGCACCCTCCGCGAACGCGGACACCCCGAGCATCTCGCCGGACTGCCGGCTCTCGGCCGCCGCGTTCTGCGGGATCTGAATGATGAACTCCCCATCGTCGGCCGTGACGACCGCGGAGGTGAAGTCTCCCTCTCCGTTCGCGGAATGCATGCGCACGCTGCGCACATTCAAACCCGAGACCGCAGAGGTCGCGAGCGCAGCTAGGGTTAAAGGAGTGCTGACCATGACTTCAGCGTAGGCAGCCGCGGGCGGGCCGGAAGCGCGCCACGCGCACGGAACGCAAGCCGGTGACAAGGAGTTGACGATGACGCGATCGAGCCGCCCCCCGTTGGCGGGAAGCGAGCTCGACCGAGACGCGGGAACCCGTCGGAGCCCGGAGCGACTCGACGCGGCATGGGCCGAACCGAATGCTCGCATGCTGCAGCTGCGAGACGGCGAGGTGCTCGTGGTGCGCGAGGCGAGCGGTGGCATTCGGTTGCGGCTCGCGCGTCCCGTGGGGGAGCGCGACGCGACGCATCTGTACCTCGGACGCATCGCGGGGGCGCCGATCTTCGCGGCGACGGCCGGGGAGGCGCGAACGGAGACGGACATCGTCGATGCGGAGCCCGGCAGCGACTCGGCAGGCCCCGGGTCGGCGTCCGAGGCGAGCCCCGAATGGGCGAGCCCCTTCGTCTGCGCAGCCGAGCTGCCCGGGGCCGAGGCCGAGGCGCTCGCGTCGGCGCTGGCGCTTTCGGCATGGCACCGAAGCATGGGATTCTCGCCACGAGACGGCAGCGAGATGGCGCCGGCGCAGGGCGGTTGGGTGCGTGTCGACGCCCGGGGCGAGCACTTTCCGCGCACCGATCCGGTGGTGATCACCCTGATCGAGCACGACGGGCGCCTGCTGCTCGGCTCGAACGCGCTCTGGGAGAGCAACCGCTTCTCGCTGCTCGCCGGCTTCATCGAAGCGGGGGAGTCGGCGGAGGCCGCGGTCGCCCGCGAGGTCTTCGAGGAGTCGGGGCTGCGCCTCGCGAATATCCGCTACGTCGCATCCCAGCCGTGGCCCTTTCCGCGCTCGCTCATGCTCGGATTCCGGGCCGTGCTCGCCGAGGGGATGGATCCCGACGCGCTCAGCCCCGATCCGGAGGAGATCTCGGAGCTCCGCTGGTTCACGCGGGGCGAGCTGCGGAATTCGGAGTCGCTCATGCTTCCGCGCCCGTTGTCCATCGCCCGGTGGCTCATCGACGGATGGATCGCGGAGACCGGGCGTGGCTGACGAGCTGCTCTCGGGCCTCGATCCCGAGCAGCGCGCCGTCGCGGAGCATCTCCGCGGGCCCGCGGTCGTGCTCGCCGGGGCGGGCACCGGCAAGACCCGCACGATCACGCACCGCATCGCGCACGGGGTGCGGACGGGCGTCTACGCGGCGGATCGCACCCTCGCCGTGACGTTCACCCGGAAGGCCGCGGCGGAGATGCAATCGCGGCTGCGCGCGCTCGGCGCCGACGGGGTGCGTGCGCAGACGTTCCACGGTGCCGCTCTTGCGCAGCTGGGATACTTCTGGCCGGCGATCGTCGGCGGAACCGCACCGCAGGTGCTCGGCGGCAAGGTCCGGGTCGTGTCGCAGGTGCTCGATGCGCTCGGCATCCGCGCCGGAGTGGACGCGGTGCGCGACATCGCCGCCGAGATCGAGTGGCGCAAGGTGTCGATGCTGAGCCTGGACGCCTACGCGAGACTTCTGGAATCCGCTCGTCCAAGCGCCGGCGGCCTGGATCCGCAGCAGATGCTCGAGGTGCATGAGCGCTATGGGCTGCTGCTCGAGGAGCGCCGCCAGATCGACTTCGAGGATGTGCTCATCTTGATGGCGGGCATGCTGGAGACCGAGCCGCGCGTCGCCGCGCAGGTCCGCGAGCGCTATCGCTTCTTCACCGTCGACGAGTATCAGGATCTCTCGCCGCTGCAGCACACTCTGCTGCGCGGGTGGCTGGGGGAGCGGCAGGATCTCTGCGTGGTCGGAGACGCGAGCCAGACCATCTACGGCTTCGCGGGCGCGACCAGCGATTACCTGCTGGGGTTCACGCGCGAGTACCCGGCGGCGCGGGAATTCTCGCTCGAGCGCAACTATCGCAGCGCGCCGTCGATCGTCGCGGCGGCGAACGATCTGGTGCGCGACCGGGCGGGCGCGCTCGTGCTGCGGGCGACCCGGGTCACCCCCGAGGTCGGCCTCGCGCCGCACGCGAGCGCGGAGTGGTTCGCGAGCGAGCAGGAGGAGGCCGCGGCCGTCGCCTCGTCCGTCGCTCAGGCGATCGCGGACGGCACGCCGGCCGCCGAGATCGCCGTGCTGTCGCGGACGAATGCGCAGGCGGCGGTGATCGAGGCCGAGCTTGATGCGCGCGGGATCGCGAGCCAGATGCAGGGGGCGCGACGCTTCTTCGATCGACCCGAGATCCGTCAGGCGGTCATGCTGATCCGAGGGCAGGCGAAGGCCGCCGACGAGCGGCCGCTCTTCCAGGTGGTCACCGATCTGCTGCGCTCCCTCGGCTGGAGCACGGCCGAACCCGAGGGGGCCGCGGCGAGGGATCGCTGGCAGGCGTTCGGCGCACTGCTCGCGCTCGTCGACGAGCAGACGCCGGGAACCACACTCGAAGCGTTCAGCGAGGAGCTGCTCTCACGCTCCAAGACGCATCACGAGCCGACGCTCGAGGCGGTGACGCTGAGCGCGATCCACGCGGCCAAGGGTCTCGAGTGGTCGCTCGTGCATGTGATCGGCATGTCTGAGGGGCTGCTGCCGATCTCGTACGCGACCACGGAGCGCGCGATCGACGAGGAGCGACGCCTGGCGTACGTCGCGCTCACCCGTGCGCGCGATGTGCTGCGGGTGTCGGGCTCCTCCGGGTCGCCGAGGAATCCGCGCACGCCCTCGCGCTTCATCGCGGAGGCGGGCCTTCGTACTCCTCGGGAGTGACCCCGGTCCGCATCTCGACGCATGAGCAGAGCTCATGCGGGCCGACGGGGATGAGCTGCGAGGGGAAGCCGAGCGCTCCCGAGCGCACCGGGAAGCGCAGCAGTGCGGAGTCGAGCTCGTGAGCGCCGGCCGGTGCGCTCAGGACGAGTGCGACGCAGCTCGCGAGATGCGCCACGGATGCCGTCGAGAGCGTCGCGGGTTCGCCGTCGAACAGCTGCGCGGCGCAGCGCGGCAGTGAGGGGTCCCGGTCGATGCGGTGCAGCTGCGCGCAGCGGCCGCACGGCGACCCGCCCGACGAGCGGAACGGTCCGATCGACACCGACTGATCGGTGAGCACGATGGGAAGCTCGCGATGGGTGCGGCGCAGGAGCTCCAGCGTCGGATCGTCGCGCATCATGAAGCGGTGCACCGAGATCAGCACGGGCGGCCCCGTCGTATGCGGCGCGCGAGAGACGCGCCAGCCGTCGGCGACGAGACGCTGCTCGAGGGCGCGCGCGAGCACGCCCGCGCCGTGCAGCGTGATCGGCACGGGCCGCGGTGCCGCCGGCGCCCACGCCTCCGCGGCCGGCACGAGGACCGGCTCGAGCTCGACGAGC
>JBDIAD010000069.1:0-7062 GCA_039812205.1 Leucobacter sp. | reverse complement strand
CGGATCGGGACTCGGGCGCCGCGGCTCGACCGTCCGCTGGCGCACCGTGGGCCGCATCGGCCTCGGCTGGCTGTTCACGCTGCCGATCGCGGCCGTGGTCGGCGGTCTCGCAGCGCTGATCGCGAACATCGGCACCGTCGGGATCGTCATCGACGCGGTGCTCGGCGCGGCGTTCATCACCTTCATCTTCTGGCGATCGCGCCGCAACCGGGTCGATTCGGCGAACGCGATCCCGGTCCCCGATGTCGCGGAATCCGGCTACGCCGTTCGCATTCGCCAGTCGAAGATCCGTCGCGTGAGCACGCGGACTGGCACGGTTCCGCCGCTCACGCCGGTGGCGCAGTCCGCTGCGCGCGCGGACCGGGCGGCGCGCGAAGCGGAGAAGCGGGCGCAGGAGGCCGCGAAGGCCGCTCGGAAGGCCGCGGAGAAGGCGGCCCGTAAGGCGGCGAGGCACTCGCACGGCAATGAGGGAGGCGCGAAATGATCGACTGGGCCGCATTCGCGGTCGTCTTCCTGTCGGCGATCCTCGCAGCCGGCGTCGTGGTGACGCTCTACTCGCTGGGGATCCGCTTTCTCGCGATGCCCGCGCCGAAGGTCCGAAACGCCGACGGCGACTTCGACCCCGACGGACCGAGCCGCGATGACGAGGACGACGATGTCGACTACCTCGGGCGCCCGCGATGGGCGACCGTCGCCGCCTATCTGTGCTTCGCGCTGTCAGCCGGCTGCGTGCTCGTCGGCATCTATCTGATCGTGCCCGCGCTCCATCGATGAGCGGTATGTGAGCGATATGCCGGAGCCGGCATATGCCCGGGCGCTCAGGCGAGATCGTTAAGATGGTGCGGTGACCGAGCAGCAGTCCCCAGACGAGGTTCGCACCTCGCTCCCGCCTGCCGCGGGACCCGATGAATCGAGCCTCCCCGAATCGATGCTGCCGCTGGGGGTGCGCGTCGCCGCCGCCTGGTCGTGGCGCCTCATCCTGATCGGCGTCGCGGTGGCGGCTCTGCTCTGGCTCATCATCCAGGTGCGGATCCTCGTCATCCCGCTGTTCATCGCGGTGCTGCTCACGGCGCTGCTGCAACCCGTCGTGCGCTACTTCGAGAAGCGACAGTGGCCGAGATGGATCGGCATCATCGCTGCCCTGTTCTCCCTCGGAGCCGCGGTCGGCATCCTGGTGACCCTCATCGTGAGTCAGCTGCGGATCGGGCTGAGCGACATCACGTCGCGCTCGACGCATGCCTGGTTCGAGTTCGTGGACTGGCTCGATCTCACGTTCGGACTCTCGCCCGACCAGATCAACGCGTTCTTCGGACAGGTCATGAACACCCTGCAGAGCAACCGCGACACGATCTGGAACGGCGCGCTCGCGATCACGACCACCGTGGGGGAGCTGGTCACCGGGGCGCTGCTCACGCTGTTCTCGCTCATCTTCCTGCTGATCGACGGCAAGCGCATCTGGTACTGGGTGCTCGGATTCCTTCCGGCTCGTGCGCACGCCGCGGTCGACACCGCGGGGCACGCCGGCTGGGTGTCGGTCGGCCAGTACGTGCGCGTGCAGATCTTCGTCGCGTTCGTCGACGCCGTCGGCATCGGGCTGGGCGCGGCGATCCTCGGGGTGCCGCTGGCGGTCCCCATCGCGATCCTCGTCTTCCTCGGCTCCTTCATCCCCTTCCTGGGCGCGATCGTCACCGGTCTGCTCGCGGCCTTCGTCGCCCTCGTCTACATCGGCCCGGTGGCCGCGCTCATCATGCTCGGCATCGTCGTGCTCGTGAATCAGATCGAGGGGCACATCCTGCAGCCGCTCGTGATGGGCAGCGCGGTGAAGGTGCACCCCCTCGGAGTCGTCTTCGCGGTCTCGGGCGGCGCGTTCCTCGCGGGCATTCCTGGGGCGCTCTTCGCCGTGCCCATCGCGGCCGCGGCGAGCTCGATGGTGAACGCGATCGTCGAGCGCAAATGGGATCCCGACGCGGATCCGGTCGCGGAGCACCACGCCGAGGTGAAGGCTCACCGCGAGGCGAAGCATCGTGCCCGCGCCGCGCATCGATCACTCAGACAGAAGGGCAGACCGTGACCACCTTCACGCAGCCGACACTCGGGCAGTTCCAGAGCGCGCTGACGCTCGTGCACCGAGTCACGCAGCCGACGCCGCTGGAGACATCGCGCTTTCTCGCGAGCGTGCTCGACGTGCCGAAGGTGTACCTGAAGTGCGAGAACCTGCAGCGCACGGGGGCCTACAAGATCCGGGGCGCTTACAATCTGCTCTCCCAGCTCACTCCGGAGGAACGCGCATGCGGTGTCGTCGCGGCCTCCGCCGGCAATCACGCGCAGGGCGTCGCCTATGCCGCGCGCGAGCTCGGGATCGCGTCCACCATCTTCATGCCGCTCGGCGTGGCCCTCCCGAAGCTCCAGGCCACGCGCAACTACGGTGCGAACGTCGTGCTCGAGGGTGCGACCTTCGACGAGACGAACGCGGCGGTGCAGAAGTTCGTCGCCGACACCGGCGCGGTGCTGATCCCCCCCTTCGATCACCAGGCGATCATCGACGGTCAGGGCACCGTCGCGCTCGAGATGTTCGACCGGGCACCCGACATCGAGACCTTCGTCGTCGCGATCGGGGGCGGAGGGCTCATCTCGGGCGTCTCCGCCGTCGCAAAGCTCCGCGCCGAGCAGGAGGGCCGCAAGATCAAGGTGATCGGCGTGCAGGCGGAGAACACCTCCGCGTTCCTGCCGTCGCTGCAGGCCGGTCACCCCGTGACCATCCACACCTCGGCGACGATCGCGGACGGCATCGCCGTGGCTCGCCCGGGGGATCTCACCTTCGAATACGTGCGCCGCTACGTCGATGAGATCGTCACCGTGAGCGACGACGACATCGCGCGCGCGATCGTCATGCTGCTCGAGCGCACGAAGCTCGTGGTCGAACCCGCGGGGGCCGCAGGTGTCGCCGCGATGCTCGCCGGCAAGATCGATGCGAGCGGGCCGACCGCTGCGATCCTCTCCGGAGGCAACATCGATCCGCTGCTGCTGCAGCGCGTCATCGGTCACGGCCTCGCCGCCTCGGCGCGGTACCTGAAGCTGCGCATCCTGCTTCCCGACATCCCGGGCCAGCTCGTGCGCACCGCGAGCATCGTCGCGGAGCAGAATGCGAACGTTGTCGAGGTGCTGCACACCCGGCACGCGACCGAGCTTCCGATCAGCGACGTCGAGCTGGAGCTGCACATCGAGACGCGCGGTCACGAGCACGGCGAGAGTGTCGTGCGGGCGTTGCGCGAGGCGGGCTACGAGGTGCGGGTGGGCGAGCGCTACTAGATCCGCCCCTCGGCCCGGCCCTGCTCGGTTGCGGGTCGCGGCCTCCATGCCTCGCGGTCCGGCTGAGAAATGCGCATCCGGCCGAGGAACTCCGTGAATTCATCAGCCCGATGCGCGTTTCTCAGCCTGAACCGTCCGGTTGCGGGAGCATCCGACCGGAAGCCGGCGGCGTCAGCCGGTGTAGGTCTCGACCCCGAGCACCTTCACGTCGATCTGCTTGCCGTTCGGGGCCGTGTAGCTGGTGCTCGCGCCGACCTCGAGCCCGAGAATCGCAGCGCCGAGGGGGCTCTCCGCGCTGTACACGTCGAGATCGCCGTTGGCGAGCTCCCGGCTGCCCAGCAGGAACCGCTCTTCATCGCCCCAGATCTCGGCGGTGATGATCGTGCCGATCTCGACGACGCCGCGAGCCTCGGGGGCCTCGCCGACGGTGGCGCGCTTCAGCAGTTCTTCGAGGTCGCGGATCCGCGATTCCATCTTGCCCTGCTCATCCTTGGCGGCATGGTAGCCGCCGTTCTCCTTGAGGTCGCCCTCCGAGCGTGCAGCTTCGATGCGTGCAGCGATATCGCGGCGCCCCGGCCCGGTGAGTTCATCGAGCTCTCCCTTGAGGCGGTCATAAGCCTCCTGGGTCAGCCAGGTCTGATTGTCGGCCACACTGACTCCTCTCGTCTGTGACTACGCAAAAGCCCCAGCAGCGCCGGGGCAACCGTTCAATGGTAGCAGTGAGCGGGCATTCCTGGTCGGGAATGTTCAGGCGATCCAGCAATTGCGCACTTGCGCGGTGGCGGCGCGCACCGTCGTGGTGAGCGATTCGTCGAAGCGCCGTGTGCGATCCGCGCCGGGCTCGATCTTCACGATCTTCCACCCCGCCTGGGCGAAGCTCGGGCTCAGCGCCTCGAGCGCGCAGATCACCGTCTCGCCGGGCTGCACGGAGACCTCGAAACCCAGATCGATCGCGCGATCGCTCTCCACCGAGTAGCTGAGGTCGCGGAAGTCGATCCGGCTGTTCGCCCGCCAGTTCCCGAAGAAGAGCACGGCGAGACCGATCGCGACGAGCACTGCGACCACGATCCAGGCGATCCGCCGATCCGCCCGTTTCCGGCGCGCGCGCCCGTAGCGGTGGTCCAGAGACGCCGTCGCGGACTCCGTCACGGGCACCTCCGATCCTGAGCGAACTAGACTGAATAGCTGTTGCCAGAGTACTCGGGGATGACCCGGGAAACAGATGGGAGGCCCCGATGGCATTGCGCCTCATCGCCGTGCACGCGCACCCCGACGACGAATCGAGCAAGGGCGCGGCGACCTACGCCTACTACCTCGATCAGGGCGTCGAGGTCATGATCGTGAGCTGCACCGGCGGTGAACGGGGCGACGTGCTCAACGAGCTCGTGTCGCGCGACCCGAGAAGCCGCCGCGATCTCGCCGGGCTGCGGCGCGCCGAGATGGGCGCCGCGCGCGACATCATCGGATTCCAGCACCGCTGGCTCGGATACGAGGATTCCGGCCTGCCTCCGGAGGGCGTCCCCGTACCTCCGAACTGCTTCGCCGATATCCCCAAGGAGGTGTCGGTCGAGCCGCTACTGCGGATCATCCGCGAGTTCAAGCCGCATGTGATGATCACCTACAACGAGCAGGGCGGGTACCCGCACCCCGATCACATCCGCTGCCACGAGATCTCGCAGTTGGCGTGGGAGATCTCGGGCAATGCAGACATGTACCCCGACGCGGGCGAGCCCTGGACGATCCAGAAGATCTACTACGAGGCCATCTTCAACCGCGATCGCATGGAGAGCATCTACGAGACGCTGAAGCAGAAGGATCCCGAGTCGCCGCTGCTCGAGCGCTTCGAGGATATGCGCGGGCGCTACCGCGACCGCCCGCCCGAGGTGCACACGAGCGTGCCGGTGGGGCGCTTCTTCGAGAAGCGCGACGCCGCGCTGCGCGCGCACGCGAGCCAGGTGCCGCCGGATGCCGGATTCTTCTTCTGGCCGAATGAGCTGCAACGGGAGGCCTGGCCGTTCGAGGACTACCGCCTGGCCCACTCGCGCGTCGTCACCTCCCAGGTTGAGACCGATCTGTTCCAGGGCGTAGTCGAGGAGGACGCGTGACCGAGATGCTGCTGACGGGTGTGCTGCGCGCCGCCGAGGACGGGGAGTTCGACCCGACCGTCGTCTCGCCTGGCTTCGCCGGGTTCCTGATCACCGCGCTGGTCGCGCTCGCCGTGGTCTTCCTCGGCTTCGACATGGTGCGGCGGGTGCGGCGCAGCCGCTACCGCGAGGAGATCAGGCTGAAGCTCGAAGCCGAGCTCGCCGAGCGCGAGGAGGCGGAGCGAGGGACGCCCGAGCAGGGCGGCGTCGCGGCCGACGCCGAACCGGTCGATACCGGGGCGGCCGACGCGAAGCCCGTCGTTGACGAGCCGGCCGCCCCGGAGCCGGCGGGTCCCGACACCGATCCGAGCGCGAACGACCATCGCTGAGATGCTGCGCGACCCGAGAACGGTGCTGGCCGAGGTCTTCGGCTACTCCGAGTTCCGGGGTGATCAGGCGCAGATCGTGGATCACGTCGCGCGCGGCGGCGACGCCATCGTCCTGATGCCCACGGGCGGCGGCAAGAGCATCTGCTACCAGGTTCCCGCGCTCTGCCGCGAGGGAACCGGCATCGTGATCTCGCCGCTGGTGGCGCTGATGCACGATCAGGTCTCGGCGCTGCAGCTCGCGGGGGTGCGCGCGGGTGCGCTGAACTCGGCGATGAGCGAGGAGGAGCGGGCCGAGGTGGCCCGGGCCTACATCGCCGGCGAGCTCGAGCTGCTCTATCTCGCCCCCGAGCGCCTCGCCTCACCCGGCACGATCGAGTTCCTGCAGCGCGGCCGCATCGCGCTCTTCGCCATCGACGAGGCCCACTGCGTGTCGCAGTGGGGGCACGACTTCCGCCCCGATTATCTGCGCCTGGGAATGCTCGCGGACGTCTGGCCCGAGGTGCCCCGGATCGCGCTCACCGCGACCGCCACCGAGGCCACGCACCGCGAGATCGCCGAACGGCTGCGCCTAGACGATGCCAGGCACTTCGTGTCGAGCTTCGATCGGCCCAACATCCGGTATCGCATCGAGAACAAGGGATCGGTGCGCCAGCAGCTCGTGCAGTTCGTGCGCGGGGAGCACGCCGGCGAGGCCGGCATCGTCTACGCGCTCAGCCGCAAGCGAGTCGAGCAGGCGGCCTCCTGGCTGCGCGAGGCCGGCGTCGATGCGATCGCGTACCACGCGGGTCTGCCCGCGCACGAGCGCCTCCGAGCGCAGACGCGATTCCTGCGCGAGGAGGGCGTGGTCGTGGTGGCGACGATCGCGTTCGGCATGGGCATCGACAAGCCCGACGTGCGCTTCGTCGCGCATATCGATCTGCCGAAGTCCATCGAGGGGTACTACCAGGAGACGGGCCGCGCCGGTCGCGACGGCGGCAGCGCCGAGGCGTGGATGGCCTACGGCCTGGCGGACGTGGTGCAGCAGCGCAGCCTCATCGAGATGGGCGACGGCGACGAGGCGACCAGGCGCAACCAGCGCGCTCATCTCGACCGCATGCTCGCGCTCTGCGAGACGACGCAGTGCCGTCGGGCGTATCTGCTGCGCTACTTCGGCGAGAAGCGCGACGAGCCCTGCGGCAACTGCGATGTCTGCCTGAACCCGCCCCGGGTGTGGGACGCCACGATTCCCGCGCAGAAGCTGCTCTCGACGGTATTGCGGATCGGACGTGAACGCTCGCGCA
>JBDIAD010000068.1:0-7203 GCA_039812205.1 Leucobacter sp. | reverse complement strand
CGCGTAATCGGCGAGCACCTGCTCGCGCGAGACGCCGACCGCGGTGAGCGCGGCGGCGACGACCAGGCCGGTGCGGTCCTTGCCGGCGGTGCAGTGCACGAGCACGCCGCCCTCGGGGGCCTCGGCGATCAGTCGCACCGCGCCGGCCAGCGCTTCGGCCCGCGCGGTCGCGATCATGCGATAGAGGTCGGCGAGCGAGGGGATGCGGCTCGCTCCGGTGAGGCCCTCGGCATCCGAACGCGCGAGAGAGCCCGCGTCGAAGATCGGGTGGTGCACGATCTCGACGCTGCCCACCGGCAGCGCGTTCGGCTGCGACTCGATCTCCTGCGCGTACCGCAGGTCGATGATGCGCGAGATGCCGAGCTCCGCGAACCGCGCGCGGCCCGCATCGTCGAGCCCGTGCAGAGCGTCAGAGCGGTAGAGGCCGCTCTCTCGCGTGAGGCCTCCCGCCGCGGCGTAGCCGCCGGTGCTGCGGAAGTTGTAGGTGCCCGCGATGGCGATCACCGGATTGGCCGGGGCGGTGGCGCCCGCCTGACTCGTCCGGGTGCCTGCGGTGGTGACGGTGATGGGTTCCATGATCGTCATTGTGGTCCTCACTTGATCAGATCCTGCGCGCGACGTGCGGCCTCGGTGAGCGCCTTGTCGGCGTCGCCGTCGAAGTAGACGGCCTCCTCGATCGCGTTCGCGAGCAACGTGTCGATCTGCGAGTAGCTGTTGCCCGGGTACGACACCCAAGGGCGCAGACGCTCGAGCTGCTCGAGGTTCGGCTTGATCAGCGGGTTCGCCTGAGCCCAGTCGTAGAGCGCGCCGCCCTCTTCGACGAGCCCGGTGCGCAGCGGCAGATAGCCGATCTTGCTCGAGATGAGCTCGTAGGCGCGATCGCTGGTGAGGAACTTGATCAGTTCCCACGACGCGCGCTGCTTGGCGGGGTCGTTGCTCAGCACGAAGAGCGCCGAACCAGAGTTCGTGGGCACGGCATTCTGGCCGGGGAACGCGGGCAGCGGGGCCGCGGCGAGCTTCCAGCCGCCGGCCGCGGCCGCCTGCAGCAGCATGCCCTGCAGCGCCGAGGAGTTCACGATCATGGCCGATTCGGCCTTCATGACATTCTCCATCTGCGCCGACGGCGAGGCGGAGCTCAGCACGCCCGCCTTGCGCATCTCGGCGAAGCGCTCGACCGTTTGCACGGCCTCGGGCGAACCGAACTCGATGGTCTTGCGGTCGTCGGAGAGCACCTGGGCGCCGTTGGACTGGAAGATGCCCTGCATGCACCAGTTGCCGCCGGGCAGCGTGCACGCGAGCTCGAGCGACGGTTTGCCGGTGTGCGCCGCGATCTGCGCACCGGCCTTCTCGACCGCGTCCCACGTCGAGAGGTCGACGTCGGCGGGCAGGCCCGCGGCTTCGAACATCGTCGCGTTGTAGAAGAGCACGGGGGTCGAGAAGACGTAGGGCATGCCGACGGTCTTGCCATCCCAGTCAGCGAGCACTCGAGCGTTCGGGTGCATCGGGTTCTCGCCGCCGAAGGTCTCCTCGAGCTCCTCCTTGCTCACGATGTCCGAGATCGGCTTCGCGCCGAGCTGCGTCGCGGTGAACTCGAGGGAGTCGAAGGTGAGCTGCGCCACATCGGGCGCCTCGCCCGCGAGCAGTTGCGTCTGCACGCTCTGCACGGTGTTCGAACCCGCGGGGCCGGTGCCCTGCGGGGCCTGCGCCTTCACCGTGATGTTCGGGTGCGCGTCTTGGAACTCGGCGAGCAGCTGGTTCACAGTATCGGTCCAGACGCCGGCCTGCGTCAGGTTGTAGCTCTCGAAGACGATCTCGACCTTCTGGTCTGCCGCGAGTTCGGGCACGATGTTGGCGGCGGCGGGGTCGCCTGTCCCGCCGGACGAGCACGAGGCGAGGGCGGTACCGGCGAGCAGGGCCACGGCTGTGGCGGCGGCGAGGCGACGGATTCGCATAGGAATGGTGATCCTTTCGGGATTCAGCTGTGTTGCGTGGTGACTGTGTGAGATTCGGGGGGTGGATCGGCTCAGAGCGCCGAGGGGTTCAGCGCTTCGGCAGCACGTGCGACGGTCTCCTCCGCGCCTCGCGCATCGTCTTCAACCGACGGCCGCCATTCCAGCCGGCGACCGCTCGCACGATCGAAGAGGTGCACGCGCGACGCGGGCGCCGTGAGCACGACGAGATCGCCGATCCGCCACTCGTGCTCGCGATCGCTCGCCGCGATGACGCGCTCGGCTCCGACCGTGCAGTGGATGAGCTGCTCGCGGCCGAGATTCTCGACGAGCTCGACCGTGCCGCGCATCGCGATGCCCTCGGTGGGCACCGACTCGGGAGCGCCTCCGGCGAACACGGCGAAGTGCTCGGGGCGCACTCCGACGACGATGTCGCGCTCCGGAGTGGCGCCCTCCCAGAGCATGGCCTCCACGCCGGGTGCGAACACGGAGATCGCGCCGTCGGTCGTGCTGAGCGTGGCGTCGAGCAGATTCATCGCGGGCGACCCGATGAAGCCCGCGGCGAAGACCGAGCTCGGGGTGTCGTAGAGCTCCTCGGGCGTGCCCAGCTGCTCGATGCGGCCCTGATTCATGAGCACGATCTTCGTGGCCATCGTCATCGCCTCGACCTGATCGTGCGTGACGTAGATGAAGGTCGCACCGAGGCGGCGGTGCAGGGCCGCGAGCTCGCGGCGGGTGGCCGTGCGGAGCTTCGCATCGAGGTTCGAGAGCGGCTCGTCCATGAGAAAGGCCTTGGGCTCGCGCACGAGCGCGCGGGCGAGGGCCACGCGCTGGCGCTGGCCGCCCGAGAGCTCCTTGGGCTTGCGATCGAGCAGGTGAGCGATGTCGACGGCCTCGGCCGCGACCCGAACGCGTTCGGCGATCTCGACCCTCGAAGTGCCGCGCACCTTGAGCGGAAAGGCGAGGTTCTTCGCGACCGATAGATGCGGGTAGAGCGCGTAGCTCTGGAAGACCATCGCGAGGTCGCGCTTGCGCGCGGGCAGGGCGGTGACGTTCTCGTCGCCGATGGTGATCGTGCCGCTCGTGGGCTCGAGGAGCCCCGCGATCATGCGCAGCAGCGTCGTCTTGCCGCAGCCCGAGGGGCCCAGCAGCACGAGGAAGTCGCCGTCGGCGATTTCGAGGGAGACGTGATCGGTTGCGACGAAGTCGCCGAACTCACGAGTGATCTGGTCGAGCACGAGACGCGCCACCGGCGACCTCCAGGAATCGGGTTTCCTGAATCTCGGCTCTCAGGAAACGTCTTCGTCCAGGGTCGACGGCGCAGGTGAACGAAGGTTCACGACGGGGCGAACGGGGAGTTCAGATCCCCTGAATTCGACGTGCGCCTCGGTGAACGAAGAAGAGGCGCGTTCGCTGGGCTATGCCCCGGGCGTCCATCCGAACGCGGGGCCGATCTTCTCGGCGACCACCTCGAGCATGAGCTTCCAGTCGGCGAGCTCGAACTCGAACGGCAGCTCGAACACGTAATCGTCGGCGGCCTGGAAGGCCGGGTCGTTCGCGATCATGTCGACGATCTCGTCGGCGGTGCCGAGCATGTCGCGGGCGATGAGCACGCCACCGGGCATGACCTGCCGCGTGCGCGGGGTGCGGGCCTCGGCATAGTCGCGGTACTTGCGCTCCTGCTCCGCGGTGGTGCCGTCGAGCGGCACGATGACGCGCGCGACCGTGACGCGGCCGGCGCCGCGCGGATCGCCGGCGATCTGCGCAGCCTCGGCCTCCGCCGCGCGGAACGCGTCGATCTGCGCGCGCTGCGCCGACGAGAAGTCGGCCACGCCGTTCTCGGAGGTCGTGATGTTGCTCACGAGCCAGTTCATACCGGCCGCGCCGGCCCAGGCCGCAGACTTCAGCGATCCGCCCCCGTACCAGAGGCGCCGAGCGAGACCGGCGCTCTGCGGCTCGACGCGCTCGCTGTCGAAGCGCCCGCCGAACCCCGCGTACTCGGGAATCTCGCGCAGTCGCGCACCTGAGAGATGCTCGCGCAGTCGCTCGATGCGACCGTAGCCGTAGTCCTGCTCGCGCCACCCGGTATCGAAGATGCGATCGTTGGCGTCGCCGTAGTTCGGGGCGTGCACCGAGAGCCCGGCCTGCACTCGCCCGCCTGAGATGACGTCGAGCGTCGCAAGGTCTTCGGCGAGGCGGTACGGATTCTCGAAGCCGACCGGGATCACCGCGGTGCCGAGTTGCAGCCGCTCGGTGTGCTGCGCCGCGGCCGCCAGGAAGACCGCCGGGGCCGAGAGCCCGTACTGCATGTGGCGGGTGCGCACCCAGCCGCTGTCGATCCCGAGGCGCTCGGCGTGGGCGAAGAGCTCGATCCCGTCGAGATGGCCCTGCCGGGGGCGATCGCGGTCGAAGGGCACGAGGTGGATGAAGCCGATGCTGGGCATGGGATGCAGTCTACGGTTCGGGCGGCGACCGCCGTGTCCCGGTCCACCGATGCGCCGGTAGACTGGTCGGATGCAAGAGCGTGTGTTGATCAAGGATCTCGCCGCCCACGAAGACGGCATCGTTCGCGTCTCGGGCTGGGTCGAGAAGGTTCGCGACCAGAAGTTCGTCCAGTTCGTCGTGCTGCGCGACGAGACCGGTGCGGTGCAGCTGGTGAACGGCGGCGTGCTGCGCGAGCCCGATCCCGAGAATCCGCGCTCGGACATCCTCGTGCCGCGCACGACCACGATCAGCGAGCTCACCCACGGCACCTTCATCACCGTGACGGGCGAGCTGCAGCACAACGAGCGCGTGAAGCTCGGGGGCGTCGAGATCCAGATCGAGGAGATCGAGACGGTGAGCGCGGCGCTGCCCGACAATCCGGTCGCCGACGACTCCGGCATCGACGTGCGTCTGGACTGGCGCTTCTTGGACCTGCGCCGCCCCGAGCAGAATCTCGTGTTCCGCATTCAGACGACCTTCCTGCACGCGCTGCGCACGGTATGGGTGGATCGCGGCTTCATCGAGATCCAGACCCCGAAGCTCATGGCGTCGGCGTCGGAGTCGCGCGCGGAGCTCTTCGAGGTCGAGTACTTCGAGCGCAAGGCGTACCTCGCGCAGAGCCCTCAGTTCTTCAAGCAGATGGCGCAGGCGGCCGGTTTCGGCGGAATCTTCGAGGTCGGCCCGGCCTTCCGCGCCGACCCATCGTTCACCTCGCGCCATGCGACCGAATTCACCTCGATCGACTCCGAGATGAGCTGGATCGACTCGCACGAAGATGTGATGGAGCTGCACGAGGAGCTCATCGTCGCGGGCCTGTCGGCCGTGAAGGAGAAGCACGGCGCCGAGATCGAGAAGCTCTTCGGCTTCGAGCTCGAGGTGCCCTCGCGCCCGTTCCCGCGCATCCCCCTCGCCGAGGCGAAGGAGATCGTGAAGGAGCGCGGCTACGAGGTGCCCCGCGCCGACGCCGACATGGACCCCGAGGGCGAGCGCCAGATCGCGGCGTATGTGAAGGAGACGTACGGGCACGACTTCGTGTTCCTCACCGACTACCACGCGTCGATCCGCGCCTTCTACCACATGCGCTACGAGGACGATCCCGAGCTCACCAAGAGCTACGACCTCATCTACCGCGGCACCGAGATCTCGACGGGAGCTCAGCGCGAGCACCGCATCGATCGGCTCACCGCGCAGGCGATCGAGAAGGGGATGGATCCCGAGGAGCTCGGCTTCTACCTCGACTTCTTCCGCTACGGCGTGCCGCCGCACGGCGGCTTCGGCATGGGCCTGAACCGCGTGCTGATGCTCATGCTGCAGCAGTCGTCGATCCGCGAGGTCACCTACCTCTTCCGCGGGCCGACGCGTCTGCTGCCGTAGAGCGCGTCGGCGATGGGCCGCTCCGCCGGCGTAGGCTGAGCGCATGAGGATCGCCATTGCCGGAGGAACGGGTCAGGCCGGGGCCCAGGCCGCGCGCGTCGCGCGCGAGCGCGGCCACGAGGTCTCCGTGCTCGCCCGCTCGACCGGGGTGGATCTCGTCTCGGGCGCGGGCGCAGAGGCGGCCCTCGACGGGGTCGACGCGGTGATCGATGCTTCGGGCTCGGGGCCGCGCGACAACCCGACGTCGTTTCATGAGTCGGTGATCGGCGCACTCGCGAAGGCTCGTCCGCCGAGGCTCGTGGTGCTGTCGATCGTGGGGTGCGATCGCGCGAGCGGCTACCCCCTCTATGCGGGAAAAATGGCGCAGGAGCGCGCCGCCGAGGCGAGCGGCATTCCCTTCACGATCGCGCGCACGACCCAATTCCACGAGTTCGCGGCGCAGATCTTCCGCATGGGCACCCGCGGGCCGCTGCACCTCAGCCCGGATATGCGTACGCAGCCCGTCGCAGTGCGCGAGGTCGGGGCGCGCCTGGTCGACCTCGCCGAGGCCGACGCGATAGGCGGGCGAGCGCCGGACTTCGCGGGACCCCGCGAGGAGTCCCTGCTCGAGATGGTTCGCGGGTATGCGCGGGCGAGCAGATCTGCCAGGTTCGTGATCCCGATTCGCATGGGCGGCGTCTTCGGCCGTGCGATGCGCGATGGTTCCCTGCTCCCGGAGGTCGGCGCCCAGTACGGTGCCGAGACCTTCGAGGAATGGCTCGCCCGAGCAGTGCGCAGCTAGTCGGCCCACGGGCTGCGGCGCGTGCTCGTCGTCGCGCTCGGCACCTTCATCGAGCGACGTTCAGCGGGGGTGTCCGCTCAGGATTCATCCCTGTTTGTCTCCCTTCGGTCATACAGTTGGACCATGCGCGCTGTCACCATCACCGACGACCACGAACTCGCCCCCGTCGAGCTTCCCGAGCCCGAGGCGAGGCCGGACGAGATCCTCATCGACGTCGTGGCCGCCGGGCTCAACGGGGCCGATCTCGCGCAGGTGAGAGGCGGGTACGCGCCGCCTCCGGGAGCCTCGGAGCTCCCCGGGCTCGAGGTCTCCGGGTATCGGCGCGACACGGGCGAGCCCGTCGTGGCGCTGCTCTCGGGCGGCGGCTATGCCGAGGTCGCCGCCGCCCCCGCGGGGCAGATCCTCACCGCGCCCGAGGGCATGTCGCTCACCGATGCTGCCGGGCTCATCGAGGTAGCGGCGACGGTGGTGTCGAACCTCGTGATGGAGGCGGGAATGCCCGTCGATCCACCTGCGGGCGCGCACGAGGAGGCTCCCGCCGACGCGCCGCGCACCACCGTGCTCGTCCACGGCGGGACGGGCGGCATCGGCGCTTCCGCCGTGCAGTTCGCTGCG
>JBDIAD010000067.1:0-7378 GCA_039812205.1 Leucobacter sp. | reverse complement strand
GGGCCATCGGAGTCCGAGGCGGGACGAGCGCCCGCGGTCGGGGCATGCGCGCCGAGGCGCAGCCCGTGCGCCTCGAGAGCGGCATCGAGGGCCTCGCTCACCTCGGGCAATCGCACCGGGTGCTCGCCGTCGAGGCCGATGAGTCCGAGTGCGAGCAGACGTTGCATGGTGTCGGCGTCGGCAGCGAGTTCTGGGGCGTCGCCCGCGAGCGCCGCGAGCGCGGAGCGATCCGCCCCCTGCAGCGCGCGGACGATCGAATCGGGGCGGAGCAGCTCGAATGCGAGGCCGAGCGGATCGAGCACGGAATCCGGGGAGGCGATGCGTCGCGCGTTCACGAGGGCGAACAGCGCCTCGCGATCGAGCGTCGCGACGGCCGCGGCCAGCGTGAGTGCCCCGCTCACAGCGATCGACCTACGCTTTGCGATGCGGTCGTTCCGCGCGGCTGCGCTTGCTGAAGTTCACGATGAGCAGGATCATCAGCAGCACGAAACCGATGGGAAGACCGACGTAGGAGATCCACACCACGATCGGCCAGAGCGAGTCGGTGAGCGCATCCCGGCCCGCGGCGAGCCCGACGACGAGTGTGGTGAGGAAGGCGATCACGGCAGCGGCGATCGTGGTCAGCGCCGTGTACGCGAGGATTCGCTCGAGCACCGACGCCTTGGGCGCGTTCTCATGATCGGTGGACATCCTGTCCATTCTACTCGGATGCGTCGTCGAGCCTGTGGAGAACTCGGTTCGAGCGCGGCGCGAGCGGATAGACTGGAGGTTCGAATACGGGAAAGGCGTGGGCATGCCAAGCGGCAAGGTCAGGTTCTACGACGAAGACAAGGGCTTCGGGTTCATCCAGGGCGATGATGGGCAGCAGGTGTTCCTGCATGCCTCCGTGCTGCCTGCCGACGCCGATATCCAGGCGGGGACACGTCTCGAGTACGGCGTCGCCGACGGCAAGCGCGGGCCGCAGGCGCTGTCCGTGCGGGTGCTCGAATCCCCGCGACTCTCGAAGCGCGATCGGAAGTCCGCCGATGAGATGTCGATCATCATCGAAGACCTCGTGAAGCTGCTCGACGGTCTCGGCGGCCGCTTGAAGCGGGGGCAGTACCCCGAGCGCGCGCAGTCGCGCCAGGTCGCGTCGATGCTGAGGCGAGTGGCTGATGACTTCGACGTCTGAGCTCGGCGAGATCGACGAGACTGCTGCTGCTCAGAAGCAGGAGCCGGTGGTGGATCAGGTGCTGCTCGCCGCGGTCGACACGGCTCGCGCAGCGCTGGCCGAGATCACCGACCCCGCGACCATCGGCGAACTCATCGGGCATGAGGTCCACGACGATCACGTGCTGTCCCTGCACTTCGCCTGCCTGCTGCCCGGGTACCCCGATTGGCGATGGACGGCGACGCTTTCGCGGCTGTCCGAAGACGACGAGGTGAACGTGCTCGAGGTCGAGCTGCTGCGCGGCGAAGATTCCGTCATCGCTCCCGACTGGGTGCCGTGGTCGGAGCGGCTCGCCCAGTACCGCGAATCGCAGGCGAAGCTGTCGGCGGAGGAGGCCGAGCAGGCAGCCGCTGCCGCGGCGGAGCTCGCCGACGAGGACGACGCCGAGGACGATCTGCTCGACAACGATCACAGCGACTTCGACGACGAGCTCGACGGCGTGAACGTCGATGGCGACGATGATGACGATTCGGACGATGACGATGAGTCGGAGGACGAGTCCGATGATGACGAGTCGGGCGACGAGGAGTCGGGCGATGAGGACGACCTCGACGACGCCGACGAAGACGACGAGTCGGATGACGACCTCGACGAGGATTCCGACGACCTCGACGACGAGAACGACGACGTCGACTCCGACGACGAGGAATAGCTCGCGCGGGGCGATCCACCCCCGAGAATCGGCACGCGAGTCGCGGCCCCGGGCTTTCGCCGGACCTCTCGCCGTGAGCGTGCGGGCCTCTACGCGAACGGGGTGCCGACGCGAGTCGCGCCGGCACCCCGTTCCGAGATGCGTCGAGCCGGGATCAGCCCAGGCGCTCGAGCACGTAGTCGATGCAGCTCGTGAGCGCCCGCACGTCATCGGGCTCGATCGCTGCGAAGGTCGCGATGCGCAGCTGATTCCGGCCGAGCTTGCGGTACGGCTCGGTGTCGACGATGCCGTTGGCGCGCAGCACCTTCGCGATGGCGCCCGCGTCGATGCGATCGTCGAAATCGATGGTGACGACCACATTCGAGCGGTGCGCCGGGTTCGTCACGAACGGCGTCGCGCCCTCGGTGCGCTCTGCCCAGTCGTACAGCACTCCCGAGCTCTCCGCGGTGCGAGCCGCGGCCCACTTCAGGCCGCCATTGCCGTTCAGCCAGCGAACCTGCTCGTCCATCAGCGCGAGCGTCGTGATCGACGGGGTGTTCAGCGTCTGATCCTTGCGCGAGTTCTCGATCGCGCCGGCGAGGTTCAACGTCTCAGGAATATAACGATCCGAGGCGGTTACGCGCTCGATGCGCTCGATCGCGGCCGGGGAGACGAGGGCGAACCAGAGCCCGCCGTCGCTGGCGAAATTCTTCTGCGGGGAGAAGTAGTAGACGTCGACCTCCCGCGCATCGAAGTCGAGGCCGCCCGCGCCGCTCGTCGCGTCGACGACCGTCAGGGCGCCCGTGTCACCGGTCGCGCGGCGCACCTCGGCCATGACGCCGGTCGAGGTCTCGTTGTGCGGGAACGCGTAGACGTCGACGCCCTCGACGGCGACCGTCTCGCTGCGCGAACCAGCGGGGGCCTCGCGGATATCGGGAGCCTCGAGGAAGGGCGCATGCTTTGCGGCAGTAGCGAACTTCGCGCCGAACTCGCCGAAGGTGAGGTGCTGGCTGCGGCGCTCGATGAGCGAGTGCACGGCCGAGTCCCAGAAGGTCGTGGCGCCCCCGTTGGCGAGCAGGATCTCGTATCCCTCAGGAGCGCTGAAGAGATCGGCGAGCCCCGAACGCACGCTTCCGACCAGATCCTTCACCGGTGCCTGGCGATGCGAGGTGCCGAGCACCCGCGGCTGGATCGAGCGCAGGAAATCGAGCTGCTCGTCGCGAACCTTCGAAGGCCCGCAGCCGAAACGGCCATCGGAGGGAAGCATGGATTCGGGAATCGTGATGTCGGCCATAGCTGCAATCTTACGGCTCTCCAAGCAGCGCTCTGCACAGTTTCCCCGCTCATGCGCCGGGTGCATGCAATAGGCTGAGGCCACGATACACCGAAGGAGGCGAAGTGACGGATCTTATTGATACGACTGAGATGTACCTTCGCACGATCCTCGAACTCGAGGAGGAGGGTATCGTCGCGCTGCGCGCCAGGATCTCGGAGCGCCTGGGACACTCTGGTCCCACTGTGTCACAGACTGTTGCCAGAATGGAACGAGACGGTCTTGTTATTGTGACTGATGACCGCCACCTCGAGCTCACGGCCGACGGCCGGCGCAAGTCGGTGCAGGTCATGCGCAAGCATCGTCTGGCAGAGCGCCTGCTGAACGATGTGATCGGTCTCGAGTGGGAGTTCGTCCACGATGAGGCATGCCGTTGGGAGCACGTGATGAGTGAGCAAGTCGAGCGCAAGCTCATCGACATGCTCGGCCACCCGACCGAATCCCCCTACGGCAATCCGATCCCGGGCCTTGAAGAACTCGGCATCCGCGGGATCGCGGCGTCTCCCGCGGCGATCAGCGCGACCGAGATGCTGGCGGATCAGCTCGACGATACGCAGCCGATGCGGGCGAAGATCCGCCGCCTCGCCGAACCGGCGCAAGTGGATCCCATAGTTTTGCGCGAATTGGGCGCCGCGGGCGTGAAGCCCGGGGCCTTCGCGATATTCTCCCGAGCCGGCGATCGAGTCGTCGTCGATGTCGAGGGTGTAGAGGGGACGATCGATTTGCCGATCGAGACCGCCTCCCATGTGTTCGTTTCTCCGCCTGAGCCCTAGCGCTTATTCGCATGCGAACCGGCCCGGCCCCGTGTCAGGCCTCCATAAAATGTTCCCGTGTCATTGAGGAGTTAAGAACGTGTCCGTGACCGCTGAGGCGCATCTTCGCGCAGTCACCGAAATCGTGGAGTCGCGCAGCTTCAACGAACCGGAATTCATGCAAGCCGTTCATGAGGTGCTTGAAACACTGACCCCGGTTCTTGCAGAGCATCCCGAGTTCATCGAAGCGAATATTCTGGAGCGTCTGGTCGAACCCGAGCGCCAGATCATCTTCCGGGTGCCCTGGCTCGACGATTCGAACCGAGTCAGAGTGAACCGCGGTTTCCGGGTGCAGTACAACTCGGTGCTGGGCCCATATAAAGGGGGACTGCGCTTCCATCCCAGCGTGAACCTCTCGATCATGAAGTTCCTCGGATTCGAGCAGATCTTCAAGAACGCGCTCACTCGTCAGCACATCGGCGGCGCCAAGGGCGGATCGGATTTCGATCCGCACAATAAGAGCGACGGCGAGGTCATGCGATTCTGCCAGAGCTTCATGACCGAGCTCTACCGCCACATCGGGGATCAGATCGACGTGCCGGCCGGCGATATCGGCGTGGGCGGTCGTGAGATCGGCTATCTCTTCGGCCAGTACCGTCGCCTCACGGGGCGCCACGAGGCGGGAGTGCTGACGGGCAAGAGCAAGGCGTGGGGCGGTGCCGAGGTGCGCACCGAGGCGACCGGTTACGGGGCGGTGTTCTTCGCCGAGGAGATGCTGCTGCGCACCGGCGAAGGGATCGAGGGCCGCCGCGCCGTCATCTCGGGTTCGGGAAACGTCGCGATCTACGCGATCGAGAAGGTCGCTCAGCTGGGCGGCACCGCCGTCACCGCGTCGGACTCCTCGGGGTATGTCGTGGACGAGCGCGGCATCGACGTCGAGCTTCTCAAGCAGATCAAGGAAGTCGAGCGCGGGCGCATCTCCGAGTATGCGGAGCGCCGTGAGGGCGCGCGTTTCATCAGTGGTGGATCGGTGTGGGATGTTCCCGCCGAACTCGCCTTCCCCTGCGCGACCCAGAATGAGCTGGACGTCGCGGGAGCGGCGCGCCTCATCGAGAACGGGGTGAAGGTCGTCGCGGAGGGCGCGAACATGCCCACGACTCCCGAGGCCATCGAGCTGCTGCAGAGCGCCGGAGTGCTCTTCGCGCCCGGCAAGGCCGCGAACGCCGGCGGCGTTGCGACCTCGGCCCTCGAGATGATGCAGAACGCGTCGCGCGACAGCTGGAACTTCGAGAAGAGCGAGTTGCGCCTGCACCGCATCATGCGAGACGTGCACGACTCCGCGTACACGGCGTCGGAGCGCTACGGGCGCCCGGGCGACTACGTGCTCGGGGCGAATTCGGCGGGCTTCGTCGCGGTGGCGCAGGCGATGCTCGAGCAGGGCGTCGTGTAGCTTCTCACGTTCTTTCGGGTGCGGCATCCCGGGTGCCGCACCTCGCGAAGCCCTCGGAAGAGCGATCTTCCGGGGGCTTTTCGCGTTTTCTGAGACGTATTGACACGACCCGGGCGACTCCGTGTCCATTTCGTGACAAATAGGCCGAAAATCGACCGCAACGTACCCGAAACCTTCAAGTTGTACTTGAGAAATTCGCTCGATATCGAAGTATCCTGAAGTTCGAAAACGTTGAAAACATGCGGAAGTTACGCCAATTTCTAAAATTCGTAACCACAGTGTGACAATTCTGTGATCTTGGGTTAGGCTGGTCGAAGTTTTTGTCCCGGAAGGGATGAATGCAGTCCATGCAGGCGAACGTTAGGCAGATTGACTCGTGATTCAGACCCCCGGTAAGGTCCAGACTCCCGGAACTGATGTAGCGGCCCTCTCGGCAAGCTCCACCTCCTCGAAGCCGCAGATGCGGCGTATGGCTCGCATGGCCGCCGCCGGCGCCCTGAGCTTCGGCATGGTCGGGGTGTTCGCCCTCCCCGCGTACGCGACGGTCGAGACGGTCGGCCAGCCCGACGGTTACGTCCAGGCGCAGCGCTTCGTGACCGAGGACGCCATCGACGCGGTTCTCCCGGTCGCCGGTCCGACCGCCGAGCTCGACACTGCCGAGATCGAGCGGCAGCAGGCCGCCGCGGCGGCAGAGGCGAAGGCCGCTGAGGAAGCCGTCGCGCAGCAGCGTCAGCAGCAGGCCGAGGCGCGCCAGGCCGCACAGGCCAATCGCGCAGAGCTTCCCGCGGGCGCCGGTGCGCAGGGCCTCCTGAACGCCGCCTACGCTCAGCTCGGATGGCAGCAGGACTGCACCGCACTCGTCGAGAACGCGCTGCGCGCGATCGGCTTCGGAGTGGGCGACCTCGGCACCTCGGTCGCCGAGTACGCGCGCTACGGCACCGTCGTCACCGACGGCTCCTTCGCTCCCGGCGACATCCTGATCTGGCCGGGCAGCCACGTCGCGATCTACGCGGGCAACGGCCAGGCGGTGCACGGCGGCTTCAACGGCAACCAGACGGTCGTCGCAACCGCGTTCGGCACGTTCAACGGCATGCCGTCGGCGGTCGTTCGCATCGGCTGATCGATAGCTTTCAACGACAGGGCGTCGCCGGTATGGCGGCGCCCTGTCGTGCTTTCCGGTGCGTGCCGACTCGGTTGTCGCCTACGGTTGTGTGCAAGTCGAGGCTGCGTGCTGTTCGGAGACGCGAGCCCCTGCCGGGTTGATCCACCGGTCAGCGTGCATTCGCTAGACTCGCTTCGGCCGGCCTTGGTAGCTCAGTGGATAGAGCACTTCTCTCCTAAAGAAGGTGTCGGAGGTTCGATTCCTCTCCAGGGCACGAATCTCGCTGCGCTCGGCTCATGCCCTGTCGAGGAATCTTCAAGAACCTGAACGCGGCGCAGGGCGCGCCACGCGGCATCGGCGCGCGAAGCGGCAGAGTGCGGGGGTGCCCGCCGGATCCAGCAGATGTGTCAGAAGGTCACTGAGCACGAGGCCGCCTGACGGAGACGGGCCGAGTTTGGGTCGGTGAGGGTCAGTCGGCGTGTTCGCGCAGTGCCGTGGTGATCGCGGTGCGAGTGGATAGGCGGAGGCGGTCGTGGATCGCGGTGATGTGTTTCTCGACGGTGGAGATGCTGATGCCGAGTTGGGCGGCGATGTCGCGGTTGGTGGCGCCTGTTGAGACGAGTCGGGCGACTTGCCGTTGGCGTGGGGTGAGGGAGTCGAGGGTAGCGGGGTCGTGGTTTCGGGGGATATGGGCGGCGATTCCGGCGCGGGTGGGGGTAGCGAAGGCGTAGAGGATGCGGGAGACGTGGGCGCGGACGGTGTGCGGGGATAGGAACAGCTCGCGGCCGATGTCGGTGTTGCTGGCTCCTTCTGCGACCAGGAGTGCGACTTCCTGTTCTCGTTCGGACAGGCCCTCCCAGCCGCTGGTCCGGTCGGGTGGGAGTCGTCGCCCGGTGGGCC
>JBDIAD010000066.1:0-7420 GCA_039812205.1 Leucobacter sp. | reverse complement strand
GTGTCGCAGCCCGCTCCGCTCACCGGCATGCTGCCGTGGGCGATTTCGGCCGGAGACGGTCGCGCCGTGGTGGTCGAGGCTCTCGGCGCCGGCAATCTCGCGCCGGCGCTCGCCCGTGAGATCGAGGCGGCCGTCGGCGCGGGCGTACTCGTCGCGATCACGACCTGCACGCTGACGAACGGGGTGCACCCCTCGTATCGCGGGGACGGCGGCAACGCCGAGCTCGTCGACGCGGGTGCGATCGGCGCGCGCACGCTGACGAGCGCGAAGACGTCCCTGCTGCTCTCGGCGCTGCTCGCGGCCGCGCCGGGTACCGGGTTCGGTGCCGACCTTGCACGGCGCTTCCGCGAGGCGCTCGATATTCTGGCCGTCCCCGCGTCGTAACGCACTGCTGGAACGGCTTGAGCGAACGAGCAACCCGGCGCGCAGCTCGAGCAATCGACTCGGGCGCGCGGGAGAAGGCGAGCAGGGTCAGAACGCAGCGATCCCGTGGCCGATCATCGAGACGCCCGTGAGCACGAACACGACCGTGAGGATCACGGCGTTGTGAGCGCTGAGCGTGTCGCGGAGACGCTGAAGCGGCGCCCCCGTGCGCGCGGGGAACAGCAGCGCCGCGGCGAGCAGCGCGATCATCGCGAGACATGAGATCACGATGAACACGATGCCGCACACGACCTGCACCGCCGCGGTATCGGCCTCGGCGATGTGCGTACCCGCCACCAGAGTGATCGGCAGGTTCTTCACATTCGCGGCGGTGAGCAGCGCGCCGAATCCGAGCGCGCCCGCCGGCCCCATGCCGTCGATCCTCGTCATCCACGACGGAGTCCGATGCGGATCCCCCGAGCGCGGGCGCCCGCGCCAGGTGATCATCGCGAAGACGAGCAGCGCCGCCCCGAAGATCATCCGGAGGACGCCGGCGACGGGGTGACTCGTCGCCCCGGCGTCGCCGGGCAGCGCGGAGCCGATCAGGATCGCGACCACGGTGAGAGCGACCGTCGCGATCAGCGCGCCCGAGACGAAGCACACGCCGTTCGCGACGCGGCGCCGCGACAGCAGAGCAATGATGAGCGCGATCAGCGGCATCGGGCTCATCATCGCCGCGACGCCCAGCGGCAGAAGCGCGCCGATGATCTCGTTCATCGCGCGGACTCGACCGTGTCCAGCCGCCCGTCGACCGCTGTCGCGAGCACGCGCGCCGCGGCGAGAGCCTCGGGCTCGGCCGCACGCGGGTCGACATCGAGCACGGCGAAGTCGGCGTGCAATCCGGGCTTCAGTGCCCCGATCTCGTGCTCGCTGCGCAGTTGCCAGGCCGCATTCGTCGTGTGCGCCTGCAATGCGTCGAAGCGCGACACCGCACTGCCGCCGTCGAGATGCCTCCCCGTGCGAGAGGTGCGCGTCTGCGCCACGGCGATGTTGCGCAGCGGCTCGCACGGCGTCACCGTGCCGTCGTTGTGGAAGGTCGCGCGATGCCCCGCGGCGAACGCTGCGCCGGCATCGGCGTAGCCGAGCGCCCGGTCGCCGAAGAGATCGTCGACGAGCACGTCGCCCCAGTACGTGATGTGATCCACGAACAGACTGACCGTGACGCCCAGCGCCGCCGCCCGCTCGAACTGCGGCCGCGTCATGAGGCCGCAGTGCTCGATGCGGTAGCGATGATCCACCAGCTCGAAGCGCTTGATGAGCTCCTCGTACGCGTCGAGGGTGCTGTCGATCGCGACATCGCCGTGCGAGTGGCAGGCGAACTGCCAGCCGTCGCCCGCGTACTGCGAGCCGATCTCGATGAGTTCTTCGGTGGAGTAGTTCGCGTGGCCGATATGCCCGGGCTCGAACCCCAGCGCCCGGGTCGCCGCGGTGTCGAGATACGGGAACGAAGTCGCGATATTGCCCACCCAGGGCGAACCGTCGGACCAGATCTTGATGCCCGTCTGGCGATACCAGGCATCGCCGTTGCGAAGCGGGACGCTCGCCCGCGCACCGGGTTTCGACATCTCGTACCCGCGCAGTCGCACCGGCAGGCTCCCCGCGGCGGCGAGCGCCGTGCCGAGCCGATCCAGCTCGTTCGTCCAGGTGAGGTCGGAGATCGTGGTGATGCCGCTGCGCCGGCGCAGTTCGGTCAGGTGTGCGACCATGCGCCGCGGCATGTCCGCCTCGGCCGCCCGCAGCGCGGGCCCCGCGATCCGCATCACCGCAGCGGCCTCGAGTGCGAGACCTGTGAGCTCCCCGTTCGAATCGCGCCCGTAGGAGGCGCCCGCCGGGTCCGGGGTGTCGCGATCCACCCCGGCCTCCTTCGCCGCCGCCGAGTTGAAGTACGCGGAGTGCAGCGAGTTGTGCACGATGATCAGCGGGATCTCGCCCGCCAACTCGTCGAGGGACTGGATCGTCGGAGGCGTGAGTCCCGGCTGCAACAGCGGGTCCCACCCGTTCGCGACGACCCGGTCGGGGCGCGGCTCCGCCGAGAGCGCCGCGCGAACGGCCGCCCACACCTGCTCCGCGGTGTCGAGCGTGACGGGGCGGATGTCGATGGTGCCGTCGCCCATGAGCGCCGCCGATTCCGAGGGGTGCCCGTGCGGCTCGATGAGCCCCGGCATCGCCCACCCCTCGCCCAGATCGATGCGCTGCGCGCCGTCGGGCTCCCCGACCTCGTCTCGCGAACCGAGCGCGGTGATCCTGCCGTCCTCCACGAGCATCGCCTCGGCGAGCGAGGCCGGATCCTCGGGATCGAGATCGGTGCGGACGAAGCGGCCGGTGTAGAGCAGCGCGGTGGAATCAGTCACGTGGGCATCCCCCTGAAAATGCCCGCGGCGCCCCGATGCGTCCGCGGTCCCTCCCATATTCATAGCGGGTTTCCGCGGCCTGCGCGAGACCCCCGGTTCGCGGCTGAACCGCGCCGTGCCGCGGCTCGGCTCAGGGGGCGGATCCGCGAGAACGGACGCGCGGGTTCACGCCTTGCGCGCGGTCGTCTTTGCCGCCGCCTTCGCCGCCTTCTTCGACTCGCGCACGAGCGCGAGCGTCTCGGGCGAGACGATGTCTGCGACGCTGCGATGGCTGCCCTCCTCGCCATACGCTCCCGCGGCCTCGCGCCATCCTTCGCCGGTGAAGCCGCGCTGCTTGCCGAGCAGGGCGAGGAAGATCCGCGCCTTCTGGTCGCCGAAGCCCGGCAGCGACTTCAGGCGCTTCAGCACCGTCGCACCGTCGGGCGCGTCCCGCGTCCAGATCGCCTCCGCACTGCCGTCCCAGTGGTCGACGAGCTCCTGCGCGAGCGACTGCACTCGGGCCGCCATCGAGCCGGGGAAGCGGTGCACGGCCGGAGTCGTCTTGAAGAGCTCGGCGAAGCCTTCGGGGTCGGCGCCCGCGATCGCAACCGCGTCGAAGGCTCCGAGCCGCTGCTTGATCTTCAGCGGCCCGGCGAACGCCACCTCCATGGCGATCTGCTGATCCAGCAGCATGCCGACCAGCAGGGCGAGCGGATCATCCGTGAGCAGCTCGTTGGCCGCATCATCGTCCGTGAGATAGAGAGCCATGCGCACAGTCTTTCACGATCGCTCGCCGAGCCCATAGGCTGGACCGGGAAGAAGGGGCTCGAGACGATGGGTGATGCGACCGCCGGGGCCTTCGGCGAGTCGCCGCGGAAGTTCGGCGCGATGCGCGACCGCCGCTCCGGCCCGTATATCGCGGGCGGCGCCCTTTCGATGATGGCCGACAACATCGAGCACGTGCTCGCCTACTGGGTGCTCTGGCAGACCTTCCATTCGCCGTGGCTCGTCGGCTTCCAGATCGTGAGCCACTGGCTGCCGTTCCTGCTGTTCTCCGTGGCCGCGGGGGCCCTGGCCGAGCGCTTCGATCCGCGGCGGATCATCCAGATCGCCCAGGCGCTGTTCATGACCGTATCGCTCGTCTGGGGTGCGCTCTTCATCACGGGCGCGCTCGAGCTCTGGCACGCATGCGTGCTGCTCGTGCTGCACGGCCTCGCCGGATGCCTGTGGATGCCCGCGGAGCAGCTGCTGCTCTACGACTTCGCCGGCCCCCGGGCGCTCCCGGGAGCCATCCGCATGAACGCGACCTTCCGCTCGCTCGCCATGCTCGCGGGCCCCGTCGTGGGTTCGGCGCTGCTGCTCGGCGTCGGCCCCGCCATCGGGATGTTCATCAACGTCCTGTTCTACCTGCCGCTCACCGTCTTCCTGTGGATCGTTCGCTTCGAGCGCCCCGCCCCGGCGAACGCGTCCGGGCAGCAGTCGACGATCGGCGCGCAGGCCGCGGCCGGCTCGATGAGGCTGAAGGATCTCATCTCGGTGCTGCGCACGGTGAGGAGGGATCGCCAGATCTTCGGCATGATGATGCTGACCGCGCTCAGCGCCGTCACCGTCGGCGCGGTGCTGCAGAACGCGATGCCCGAGTTCGCCGACGATCTCGGCGCGGGATCGGCGGGCCTCGCCTACGGCATCCTGCTCTTCGCGAACGGTGCGGGCGGCGTGATCGGCGGCGTGCTCCTGGAGACCACGTCGAGGGTGCCGGTGGCCGCGCGAACCGCCGTCATCGGCTCGCTGCTGCTCGGCGTCAGCATGATCGTGTTCGCCTCGACTTCCGCATACCTCGTCGCGGTCATCGCGCTCGTCGTCGCCGGCGCGGCCCGCATCACCTCCGAAGCGACCGAGATGAGCATCGTGCAGTTGCGCGCGCCCGATGACCAGCGCGGCCGCGTCATCGGCGCGTACACGATGTTCGGGCCGGGGATGATGACCTTCAGCGGGCTCACCGTCGCGATCCTGGGGTCGATCTTCGGACTCCGCGGCTCGGTGCTCTGGGGCGGCATCGTGCTCGCGCTCGGCGCTGTGCTCGTCGCGATCTTCGTCTTGCGACCCGAGCGTTCGGCTAGCGCGGGGAATCCGTCGGCGCGATGATCGTGCGGCCTCTTCCCTTCCAGGCTATGGCAGGTAGCGGCGCAGCCGCTGCTCGAGGCCGAGCCTCACGCCCTCCCACTCCGAGGCGATGATGGAGAAGACGACGGTGTCGCGCACATACCCGGAGGGCTGACGCAGGTGGGAGCGCAGGACGGCGTCCTGCTTCGCTCCCAGCCGAGCGATGGCCGCCCGGGACTGGTGGTTGTGGAAATCGGTGCGGAACTCGACGGCCGGGCATCCCCACACCTCGAAGGCGTGACGCAGCAGGAGCAGTTTCGATTCGGGATTGGTGCCGCTGGCCTGGGCGCTGACCGCATTCCAGGTGGATCCGATCTCGACGCGCGGCGTCTCCGCGTCGATGTTCATGTAGGTCGTCATGCCGATGATCCGGCCGCTGTCGGCTCGGCGCGCGGTGAAGGGGATCATGCTCCCCTGCCGCTGCAGTTCGAGTCGACGGTCGATCTCGGCGGTCATCTCCTCGGGGGCGGGCACGCGCGTGTAGAAGAGCTTCCAGAGCTCGCCGTCGCGCACCGCCTCGACGAGCCCGTCGTGATGCTCATGGCTGAGCGGCTCGAGGGTCACCAGCCGTCCCTGCAGAGTTCCCGGGTGTGTGAGTGCCATGCTGTGGTTCCTTCTCGAGTGGTTCGCGAGGGTTCTCGTGCTGCGAGCGTATCGCGGCACTACTCACGGTGCGCGAGATGACGGCGCACGCGGTCTTCGAGAGCGAGGCTCACCGCCGGCCATTCGGCGGCGATGATGGAGAACATGACGAGGTCTCGCAGATAGCCGCGCGCCTGCCGCCGGTACGATCGCAGGATGCCGTCCTGCTTCGCGCCGAGCCGCAGGATCGCTTCGCGCGAGCGATGGTTGTGCAGGTCGGTGCTGAACTCGACGGCTGCGCAGTCCCAGACCTCGAACGCGTGACGCATGAGCAGCAGCTTCGACTCCGGATTCGCGCCGCTGCCCTGCGCACTGCGCCCGAACCAGGTGAAGCCGATCTCCGCCCGCGGCACTTCGTGATCCAGCGACATGTAGCCGGTCATGCCGATGATCTGGCCGGAGTCGTTTCTCCGCACCGCGAACTGGTACATGCGCTTCTCCGCCGCGGCCTGCATGCGCCGCTCGACATCTGCGCGCATCTCATCAGGTGCGGCGACCACGGAGAACCAGATCGCCGAGAGATCCCCGTCGCGCGACGCGTCGGCAAGACCGTCGACGTGCTCGAGGCCGAGCGGTTCCAGTGTGATGAGCCGGCCGGCGAGCGCGCCCGGATGCGCGAGCGTCATATCGCTATTCCTCGCGGCTCAGGCCTTCGAGCTCCGACTCGACCGTCGAAAGCTCGGGCAGCGCGTCGTCGAGGATCGCGGCAGCATCGTCGCCCGGCTCGAGCGTCTCGACCTGGCGCAGCTTGCGCTCCACCGCCCGCGTGCGGCGACCCGCCTCGCTGACCGTGTTCTGCGCGGTCTGCAACTGCTTGCCGATCTTCTCCCAGACCTGCCCGTACTTCTGGAACTCCGTCTTCGCGGCGCTGAGCACCTTCCACACCTCGCTGCTGCGCTTCTCGATCGCGAGCGTGCGAAAGCCCATCTGCAGACTGTTCAGCAGCGACATGAGCGTGGTCGGGCCGGCGACCGCGATGCGGTGCTCGTTGTGCAGTCGTGTCACGAAGCCGGGTCGGCGCATGATCTCCGCGAAGAGACCCTCGGTCGGCAGGTACATGATGCCGAAGTCGGTCGTATGCGGCGGTTCGACGTACTTCGAAGCGATGAGCTTCGCCTGCGCGAGCACCGCGCGCTCGATATCGCGGCCGGCCGCCTCGACCGCGGCAGGGTCGCCGGACTCCTGCGCGGTGAGCAGCCGTTCGTAATCCTCCTGCGGAAACTTGGAGTCGATCGGGAGCCACACCGGAATCTCGCCGTCGCCGGCGCCCGGCAGCTTCACCGCGAACTCGACGCGCTCGCCCGAATCGGGGATCGTCGCCACGTTCTCGGCGTACTGATCGGGGGTGAGCACGTCCTCGAGCTGACGGGCCAGCTGCACCTCGCCCCAGCCGCCGCGGGACTTCACGTTCGTGAGCACCCGCTTCAGGCCGCCCACGTCGGTGGCGAGATTCTGCATCTCGCCGAGCCCCTTCTGCACCTGCTCCAGGCGCTCGCTCACCAGCGAGAACGACTCACCGAGTCGCTTCTCGAGGGTGCCCTGCAGCTTCTCATCGACGGTCTCGCGCATCTTCTCGAGCTTCGCCTCGTTGCCGAGCCGCATCTTCTCGAGCTCATCGCGCAGAGTCTGCCGCAGCTCGAGCTGCTTCGCCGCATTCGTATCGGTGAGCGTCTGAATGCGCTTCGCGTTCTCGTCGAGCGAGGTCTTGAGGGTGCCCTGCAGCTTCTCGTCGACGGCGACTCGCATCTGTTCGAGCTTCGCCTCGTTCTCGCCGCGCAGCACGTCGAAGCGCTGCTCGAGGATCGCCTTGAGCTCGGACTGCGATGTGCCGAGCATCTCGCTCGTCGCGCGCAGGCGGGCAT
>JBDIAD010000065.1:0-7442 GCA_039812205.1 Leucobacter sp. | reverse complement strand
TCGGCCAGGTGGTTTCCCACGAGGGCGTTATCGGTGTCGGTCATCGATTCCTCTGCATGATTCGAAGGGGGTGGATCAGCGGACGCGCGCTTTCAACACTCTAGTCGTCTCGGCCAATTGCCCGACTCCCAGTTCTTCCACCTCGATATCGTGCACCTTGAACTTGGAGATCGCCTTCGCAGCGGCGGCGATCTCGGCCTGCACGCTGCTGCCCTTGAGCAGGAGCAGCTGCCCGCCGGGGGCGAGCAGCGGCGCCGTGAGCGGAATCAGTTTGCGCAGGGCGGTGACGGCGCGCGCGGTGAGCTGATCCACCTCGAATGCCCCGTGGAACTCTTCGGCGCGGCCGCGCCGTACCTCGGCATTCGCGAGGCCGAGCACCTCGATCTGATCGTTCAGCCAGGCGCAGCGCCGCTCCATGGGCTCGATCAGCGTGAACTGCGCGTCGGGTCGCACGATCGCGAGCACCAGGCCGGGCATGCCGCCGCCGGTTCCGATATCGGCGACGCGCGCGCCGGCCGCGATGTGCGGGGCGAGCACGGCGCTGTTCAGCAGGTGCCGAGTCCAAAGGCGGGGAGTCTCGAGCGGGCCGATGAGCCCGAGCGTCTCGCCGTGCCGTGCGAGGTTCGCCGCGAATTCGCGCAGCGCGTCGATCCGCTCCCCCGCGATCTGCGCGGCCGCGGGCGGCTCGGCCTCCACCGGCAGCGGTTCCGCCTCGGCGTCGGGCACGGAGTGTTTCACGTGAAACTCGGATCGAATGCGCTGCCGCGATTACGCGGCGGTGATGATCAGACGGCGGTCGCGGCCCTCGCCGTGGGACTCGCTGTGATAGCCGCGCTCGGATACGAGATCGTGCACGAGCTTGCGCTCGTACGAGCTCATCGGCTCGAGCTCGACCTCGGCGCGGCCGGCGGCGATCTGCGCGATCGCGGAGTCGACCAGCCCGCGCAGCTCGGTCGCCCGCACGTCGCGCGATCCGCCCACATCGAGGATCAGCCGCGAGAAGTTCCCGGTGCGATTCTGCACCGCGAGCCGGGTGAGGTCCTGCAGCGCCTGCACGGTGTCGGGCATCGCGAGACGATCGAGATCCTCGCCCCCGCCCGTGATGGAGAGGTACGCGCGCCCGTTCGCCACGGAGATATCGAGGTCTCCATCGAGATCGGCGATATCGAGCAGGCCCTCGATGTAGTCGGCCGCGTAGTCGCCTTCGGCCTCGAGATCCGCGATGCCCGACTCGACGGACTCGTCGCTCGCCGGCTGTGTCGCCACACTGTCTGTCATGACCGCACTCTTTCCTTGCTACTTCTTCTTCTTCGCGCGCTTCGCGCTGATCGGCTGCTGACGCTGCCCCTGCGCCGTGTTCTGCGCCTCCGCGCGCTCAAGCTCCGCGGCCTCGTCGTCGCTCAACTTGCCGCGCGCCTTGAGGCGGGCCTGGCGTTGACGGTAGGCCTCACTGCCGGGGGTCGGCATGCTCTTGATGACGAGGTACTGCTGACCCATGGTCCACAGGTTCGAGGTGAACCAGTACACGTTCAGCGCCAGCGGGAAGGCCAGGCCCGAGAACAGGAACGCGAACGGAATGATGTACAGCATGATCTTCTGATTGCGGTACATCGGCGAGTTCTTGGTCTCGTCGCTGATGTTCTTGGACATGATCTGCAGCTGGGTGAAGAACTGCGAGGAGATCATGAGGACGACGTTGATGCCGAGCAGCGTCACGACGGCCCAGTTGCCGGTCTCGACGCCCTGCATGAAGGTCATCTTCAACGGGGCTCCGAAGATCTCGGCGGCGTTGAAGCTCGACGTGAGATCGGCGGTCATGAACCCGATGCCGGTCTGGTTGTCGGCCGCGTGGCGCAGCACGTAGAACAGCGAGAAGAAGACCGGCATCTGGATCAGGATCGGCAGACACGACGAGAACGGGTTGGTGCCGTGCTTCTTGTACAGCGCCATCGTCTCGCGGCTGAGCGCCTCGCGCGAGAAGCGATCGTTCTTGCCCTTGTACTTCGCCTGGATCTTCTTCATCTCGGGAGCGAGATCCATCATGCGGCGCTGCGCCTTGATCTGGCGCACCGTCACCGGGATCAGCGCCGAGCGCAGCACCAGCACCAGACCGATGATCGAGAGGATCCACGCCGCGCCCGAGGCGGGGTCGAAGCCGACGAAGGTGAAGAAACGATGCCACACCATCAGCAGCAGCTCGACCAACCACCGCAGCGGCCACAGTATCGTCTCGAAGAACTCCAAGGGTTCAGGCCTTTCGGTTGACAGGGCGGACGTAGCCCCGTGCAGTGATCAAGTATCGGCGACGCTGTCGCACCGGGGCATCATCGACGCCCCCCGAGCTGAAGGGATTGCAGCGGAGCAGGCGCCACGCCGTGAGTGCGACACCCACGAGAAGCCCCTGCCGTTGCAGTGCCTCCACAGCGTATCGCGAACAACTGGGGTAATACTTACAAACCTGCCCGTACAGCGGCGAAATGGTGCGGCGGTATCCGTTCATCACGGCGATCGCCGCGTTTCTCGGAGCGAGCCAGAGCTCCTGCCAGAACACCGGAAGAGAGGGCGGATCGAGCACCACCGCTTCCACCGGGGCGCCTGCGGGCCGCTCCTCCGTGCGGGTGTCGAACGCCACGCGCGCGTCGACCGCTCGTTCATCGGGGCCTCGGATCCCGTGATCACGCATGCGCGCCTCCCTGGTGCGGCCGCGCGTCGCCGGGCAGGGATGCGTCGACCCGGGCTTCATCGAACCGGCCGATCTTGCGGAGGGCGCGATCCGCCTCCCCTTTGAGTTCGGCGAAGCTCGCTCCCGCGGCCGCCGGAAGAACCCGGAAGACCACCTCGGCCCCCGAGAAACCGTCGTGTATCGCCTGTTCGGAGATGAACTTCAGCCGGCGCCGGATGAGGTTCCGGGTCACCGCGTTGCCGACCGCCTTCGAGACGATGTACCCGAAACGAGCCGGATCGCCCTGGGTACGCAAAACCGCGTGGACGATGCACAGTGCACCACCCACGCGGCGTCCCTCGCGCACGATGCGCCGGTAGTCATCCCCTCGGACGACTCGCTGATGCCGAGCCGGCACGTCGGTTCTACCCGGGGAGAAGTCAGGCGCTGAGCTTGCTGCGGCCCTTGCTGCGGCGAGCCGAGATGATGGCGCGGCCGGCACGGGTGCGCATGCGCAGGCGGAAACCGTGGACCTTCGCACGGCGACGGTTATTAGGCTGGAAAGTGCGCTTGCTCATGGATGCTCCGAAATTACGTGGTCTGAGTGGTCACAGGGCCGGTGGTGTTTCACACCGAAAAGCTCTCGCTTCTGCTGGACTCCGAGATCACTCGTGCCCATACAAAGAATTTAGTCTACGAGAATTCTGCCGCAGCGTCAAAGCGGGGAACGGTCGAGGATATCTCGTGCGAACGAGGGCGGCTCCCGCGCGGCTCGGCGTGTTGCGGAATCGACTTGCCTGACTCCGCTTCTCTGGCTAACGTTGGCGCTAATTGTTTTGGGGAGACAATCCCCAGCCTGCCTGTGTTGACAGAGTTTTCGCTGTGGATAACTCTTGAGAGCAGAGTTGTGGATACATCTATTTGACAGCGGTGGGCGAGTGACTGAAGAAACATTGCAGCGTGTGTGGGAGCAAATCATCCATTCGGTGATGAACGATCCCGAGGTGCGGCCGACGCACAGCGCGCAACTGGGCCTGGCGGTGCCCCGGGGCATCGGCGCCGGGACCCTGTACCTCGCCGTCGAGCTCGATTTCACCGCGAAGCTGCTCGAGGGATCGCTGCAGCCCGCGATCCTCCGCGCCATCTCCGCGTGCCCGGAGGCCTCGGAGATCGAGAACTTCATCGTGCTCGTCGATGAGAATGTGCGCACCGAGGTCGAATCCCGGTCTCTCGAGGGCGCCGACGCGGCCGAACCGTCGGAAGTGGTCGCCGAGGCGGCCGTGCGCCCGGTCGATGCGCCCAGGGCTCGGCACGCCGGTGCGAACCAGGCCGAGAGCCGACTGAACGAGAAGTACCGCTTCGACTCCTTCGTGATCGGCCAGAGCAATCGTCTCGCCCACGCGGCCGCGGTCGCCGTGGCGGAAGCGCCGGCCCGTGCATACAATCCACTGTTCATCTACGGGGATTCCGGCCTCGGCAAGACGCATCTGCTGCACGCCATCGGACACTACGCGCGCGAGCTCTACGCCGGGATCCGCGTGCGCTACGTCAGTTCCGAGGACTTCACGAACGACTTCATCAACTCGATCGCGAACAACCAGGGCACGGCATTTCACTCGCGATACCGTCAGGTCGACCTGCTTCTCGTCGACGACATCCAGTTTCTTCAGGGCAAGGCCGAGACGCAGGAGGCCTTCTTCCACACCTTCAACACCCTGCACGACCACAACAAGCAGGTCGTGATCACGAGCGACGTGCAGCCGAAGCAGTTGCACGGTTTCGAGGATCGCATGCGATCGCGATTCGAGTGGGGTCTGCTCACCGATATCCAGGTCCCGGATCTCGAGACCCGTATCGCGATCCTGCGGAAGAAGGCTCAGCGCGAGAATCTCGAGATCGATCACCACATCCTCGAATTCATCGCCTCGAAGTTCACATCGAACATCCGGGAACTCGAGGGCACCCTGATCCGTGTCACCGCATTCGCGAGCCTCAACCGCGAAGCGATCGATATGCCGCTCGTCGAGACCGTGCTGAAGGATCTCATCACACTCGACGAGGACAACGAGGTGCAGCCGACCGACATCATCGGTCACACGGCGGACTACTTCAATCTGCCGGTCGACGAGCTGTACGGCTCATCACGGGCCCAGCAGATCGCGCAGGCGCGACAGATCGCGATGTACCTGTGCCGGGAGCTCACTCCCCTGTCCCTTCCCAAGATCGGACAGCTCTTCGGCGGCCGCGATCACACGACCGTCATGTACGCCCACAAGAAGATCGCGCAGCTCATCGCGGAGCGTCGCTCCATCTTCAATCAGGTTTCCGAACTCACCGCGCGGGTCAAGCAGACCGCGCGCTGAGTCTCGCCCAGTTCTCCACAGGCCTTCGCGGCATTGGGGATAACTGGGGACAGCGCCCTCGATTTGTGGATAAGTCCGTCGCTTCTGTGAAATCGCGTCTTCTCCCGAACTTCCGCACAATCATGCGGCTCACACGCTATTCAGGCCTCGTCAACAAGTCACATGGATGTAGTTATCTACAGCCAGTAAGGATTTGTCCACTTATCCACAGTTTCCACAGGTGTTATTACCATTACAGAAACCACGAAGAAGAGATCCGGAACTCCATCACAAGATGCTCGGCGACCGGCATCGGACTCGCGACACCGGTCCCATGCACGCCTCGACCGAGTGTGCAAAGATGTTTGCACGTGGTGCGCGTCTGGTTCGCATCCGCATCTGCACGAAGGAGCCCGAATGCGATTCACCGTCAATCGAGACGTGTTCAGCGAGGCCGTTTCGTTTGCCGCGAAGCTCCTGCCGCAGCGCCCGACCCAGCCGCTGCTGAGCGGGGTGCTCATCGAAGTCGCCGGTGATCAGCTCACGCTTTCGGCCTTCGACTACGAGACCTCGGCTCGAACGAGCGTGGTCGCGAATGTCGCCGAGCCAGGAAGGACGCTTGTTTCGGGCCGCCTGCTTGGAGAGATCGCGCAGCGACTTCCGAATGCGGAGGTCGAGGTGTCCCTTGCGGAGACCCGCGTGCAGCTCCGGTGCGGATCGGCGTCGTTCAGCCTGCCGGCGATGCCGGTCGACGAATACCCGCAGGTCCCCCGCGTCGATTCCGTTTCGGGTGTGGTTCCCTCGGACGTGTTCGCCGAAGCGATCGCTCAGGTCTCGCTCGCCGCATCGAAGGACGATGTCACTCCCGTCATCACGGGCGTGCAGTTCGAGATCTCGGAGAATGCACTGACGCTGACCGCCACGGATCGATACCGCGTCGCGACGCGACGCATCGATTGGGAGGGCCGCGATAGTGCTCAGACGCTGTCGGCGCTCGTACCCGCGAAGGTCGTCATCGAGGTCGGGAAGACCTTCGGGCACGCCGGAAATGTCGAAATCTCCATCGTGAAGGGCGAGGATCGCGAGCTCATCGCGTTCACCGGCGATAACAAGACCGTCACCTCGTTGCTGATCAAGGGGAATTACCCGCCGGTCGGTCGGCTGTTCCCCGAGACCGTCGAGAATTACGCGGTGATCGGAACGGCGGAGCTCGTCGAGGCGGTGGGTCGCGTCGGCCTCGTTCTCGAGCGCGAGGCCGCGCTTCGGTTCTCGTTCATCGAGGGCCAGGTGACGCTCGAGGCCGCCGGCACGGAGAACGCGCAGGCGGTCGAGGTCGTCGATGCTCATCTCGTCGGCGATGACACCGTAGTGTCGCTGAAGCCGCAGTTCCTGCTCGACGGCCTGCGGTCGACCCACGCGGAGTTCGCGCGCATCGGTTTCACGAAGACCGATAACCCGAGCAAGCCCGGCCCGGTGCTCATCACCAGCCAGCGAAGCAAGGATGACGCCGACGAGGCGAGCTTCCGATACCTCTTGCAGCCGAATCTGCTGCTGCGTTAGCGACTGCTCGAGCGATGCGCGTCACGCATCTTTCTCTGGTCGACTTCCGGAACTACCGAAGCGCCGAGGTGGCGCTGCAGCCCGGCGCGAATCTGATCATCGGCCGAAACGGGCAGGGGAAGACCAATCTCGTCGAGGCGATCGCCTATTTCGCATCGCTGTCGTCCCATCGCGTATCCGGTGACGCGGCACTGATACGTGCCGGAACCGATGTCGCGATCGCCCGTATGAGGGTCGCGGTACGGGATCGTGATGTGCTGCTCGAAGTGCAGATCAACCGCGGGGCGGCCAATCGCGCGCAGGTGAATCGGAATGGCGTGCGTCCGCGCGAGCTTCCCCGCTGGTTCTCGACGGTCGTCTTCGCGCCTGAAGATCTCTCGATCGTGCGCGGCGATCCGGCTCGCCGGCGATCGTTCCTCGATGAAGCCCTCATCGCGCACAACCCGGCGATGATCTCGGTGCTGGCCGACTACGAGCGAGTGGTGCGTCAGCGGACCTCGCTGCTGAAGTCGGCGAGAGCGACCGGGGTGCGAAAGGCGCTGGATGCGACGCTCGAGGTCTGGGATCAGCAGCTCGTCGATCTGGGATCGCGGATCATGTTCGAGCGGCGAAATCTCGTGCGTCTGCTTTCGGACCCGGTCGCGCGCGCGTATGCATCGCTCGCTGGCGATGATCACGGAGCACGGCTCGAGATGAGCGAGTCTGTCGTTTCGCTCAGGAGTGATCGTTCCGTGGATGTTTCACGTGAAACGTTAGGTGCCGAGACGGGGGCCGGGCTCGCCGGCACGACTCGCGTCGAGAACTCCGGAGCGGGGGCGGATGTTTCACGTGAAACGATCGCCTCGGAATTCCACGAAGTCCTGCGGCTGCTGCGGTCG
>JBDIAD010000064.1:0-7452 GCA_039812205.1 Leucobacter sp. | reverse complement strand
CTGAAGGGCTGGCCCGCGGTCGCGGAGGAATCCATCATCGCCCGCGACGTGCTCCTCGCCGAGCACCTGGGGGCGAGGCTGCACATTTGCCACCTCTCGACGGCGGGATCCGTCGAGGTGATCCGCTGGGCGAAGGCTCGCGGCGTGCAGGTCACGGCCGAGGCGACGCCGCACCACCTGCTGCTCACCGAGGAGCTTGCCCGAGGCTACGACGCCCGCTACAAGGTCAATCCGCCGCTGCGTCGCGACACCGATGTCGCGGCCTTGCGGCAGGCCGTCGCCGATGGGGTGATCGACATCATCGCGACCGATCACGCGCCGCACCCGGTCGAGAAGAAGGAATGCGAGTGGGACGCCGCGGCGTTCGGCATGGTCGGCCTCGAATCAGCGGTGCCGATCGCGATCGAGGCGCTGATCCGGCCGGGGCACGTCTCGTGGGCGACCCTGGAGCTGCTGCTCTCGCAGCGGCCGGCCGAGATCGGCCGCCTGGAGCACCACCCGAGCGCGCTCGCCGCGGGCGAGATCGCCGATCTCGTCCTGGTGGACCCGAGCGGGGAGAGCGAATTCGACCTCTCGCGGCTGCACGGGCGCAGCGTGAACTCGCCGTTCCTCGGCATGCGGCTGCCGGGCGCGGTCCGCACCACGATCCGGCACGGCTACCTCACCTTCGACGACGGCGAGCTCGTCGAAGCCGGCGCGGTGGCGGCGGCCGGAGCCGCAGCGAGCGCGGCCGAGGCGGAGTCCCGCGCATGACCCGAGTGGAATTCCTCGCCATCATGGTCGCCCTCGTAGCGGTGATCTTCGCCGCGATGTGGTTCGCCTGGCGCGGCCGCGCACGGCGCGATGCCTCGGTCGCGACCGGCACGCGCATTCCGCAGGGAGCGCTCATCGCGAGATTCCCCCACGTCTTCTACATCTCGACGAGCCCCGTGGGAGAACCGCTCACTCGCGTCGCCGCGCCGGCGCTGCGCTACCGCAGCTACGGAGAGGTCGAGGTCCGCGAGGACGGGGTCGTGCTGCAGCTGCGCGGCGAGGACACGGTCTACTTCGACGCGGAGCAGCTGCGGGGGAGCGGACTCGCCGCTCGCCGCCCCGGCAAAGCGGTCGAGCGCGACGGGCTCGCGCTCATGCGCTGGAACTCGGGCGACCGCGAGCTCGAATCCGCCTTCCGTCTCGACGACGCCGGCGAACAACAAGAATTTCTCACCGCAATCGACCGGATCACCCGACCCGAGCAACGCGACACCCACCAGGAAGGCACTCGATGACCATCACCGCCCCACCAGCAAGCGCAATACCCCAGGGGCGCGCCGTGCTCGTTCTCGAAGACGGGACGACGTTCCCGGGTCGCGCCTACGGCGCCACCGGTCAGACCCTCGGCGAGGTCGTGTTCTCGACCGGCATGACGGGATACCAGGAGACGCTCACCGATCCGTCGTACGCGGGGCAGATCGTGCTCATGACCGCTCCGCACATCGGCAACACCGGCGTGAACGACGAAGACATGGAATCCCGCAAGATCTGGGTCTCCGGCTTCGTCGTGCGCGATCCCGCGCGGCGCATCTCCAACTTCCGGGCCCAGCGCTCGCTCGACGAGGAGCTCTCGAACGACGGCGTCGTCGGGATCTCCGGTGTGGATACCCGGGCGATCACGCGCCACATCCGCGCCGAGGGCGCCATGCGCGCCGGCATCTTCTCGGGCGAGGCGCTCGAACTCGCCGAGGCCGAGCGGCTCCGGCTCGTGCGCGAGCAGGAGGGGATGGCGGGCAAGAACCTCTCGGACGAGGTCTCGACGCCCGAGCGCTACGAGCTCGCGGCTGCACCGGGAGTGGCGCGCGTCGGCTCGATCGCGGTGCTCGACCTGGGCATCAAGCGCTCGACGGTCCGCTATCTCTCGGACCACGGCTTCGATGTCGTGGTGCTGCCCGCGCACACGACGGCGGACGAGGTGCGCGCACTCGCGCCGGACGCGCTCTTCTACTCGAACGGCCCCGGGGATCCCGCGGCCTCGGACGAGCAGGTCGAGCTGCTGCAGCAGATCCTGCGCGACGGCACGCCGTACTTCGGCATCTGCTTCGGCAACCAGCTGCTCGGGCGCGCGCTCGGCTTCAACACCTACAAGCTCCCCTTCGGCCATCGCGGAATCAACCAGCCGGTGCTCGACAAGACCACCGGTCGGGTCGAGATCACCGCGCAGAACCACGGCTTCGCCGTCGAGATGCCCATCGAGGGCGACATCGACTCGCCGGCGGGCTTCGGACGGGTGCGCGTCAGTCACTACAGCCTGAACGACCAGGTCGTCGAGGGGCTCGAGTGCCTCGACATCCCGGCCTTCTCGGTGCAGTACCACCCCGAGGCCGCGGCGGGGCCGCACGACGCCTTCTATCTGTTCGATCGATTCCGCGCGCTGGTCGCCAGCCGCAACGGCCAGGAGGCCTGACACATGCCCAAGCGCTCAGACATCAACTCGGTTCTCGTGATCGGCTCGGGGCCCATCGTCATCGGCCAGGCCTGCGAGTTCGACTACTCGGGCACGCAGGCGTGCCGGGTGCTCCGCGAGGAGGGCGTGCGCGTCATCCTCGTGAACTCGAACCCCGCGACCATCATGACCGACCCCGACTTCGCCGACGCGACCTACGTGGAGCCGATCACGGCCGAGGTCATCGAGACCATCATCGCCAAGGAGAAGCCCGACGCGATCCTCCCCACCCTCGGTGGGCAGACCGCGCTCAACGCCGCCATGGAGCTGCACGAGCAAGGCATCCTCGAGAAGTACGACGTCGAGCTCATCGGCGCGAAGCCCGAGGCCATCGCGCGCGGCGAGGATCGCCAGCTCTTCAAGGACATCGTGCTCGAGGCCGGCGCCGATGTCGCGAAGTCGTACATCGCGCACACGATCGACGAGGCGAAGGAATTCGCGAAGGATCTCGGCTACCCCCTCGTGGTGCGCCCCTCCTTCACCATGGGCGGGCTCGGTTCGGGCTTCGCCTACACCGAGGAAGAGCTGGTGCGGATCGTCGGCGACGGCCTGCACTACAGTCCCACGACCGAGGTGCTCCTCGAGGAGTCCATCCTCGGCTGGAAGGAGTACGAGCTCGAGCTCATGCGCGACAACGCCGACAATTCGGTCGTCGTCTGCTCCATCGAGAACGTCGACGCCGTCGGCGTGCACACGGGAGACTCGATCACGGTCGCCCCGGCGCTCACCCTCACCGATCGCGAGTACCAGAAGCTCCGCGACATCTCGATCGACATCATCCGCCTCGTGGGCGTCGATACGGGCGGCTGCAACATCCAGTTCGCCATCGACCCGCGCAACGGCCGCATCATCGTCATCGAGATGAACCCCCGCGTCTCCCGGTCCTCGGCCCTCGCATCGAAGGCCACCGGCTTCCCGATCGCGAAGATCGCGGCGAAGCTCGCGCTGGGCTACCGGCTCGACGAGATCCCGAACGACATCACCCAGAAGACGCCGGCGAGCTTCGAGCCGACGATCGACTACATCGTCGTGAAGGCCCCGCGCTTCGCCTTCGAGAAGTTCCCCGCCGCCGACGACACGCTGACGACCACCATGAAGTCCGTGGGTGAGGCGATGGCCATCGGCCGCAACTTCACGACGGCCCTGCAGAAGGCGCTGCGCTCGCTCGAGAAGCGCGGCACCTCGTTCCACTGGGGTGAGCAGTCGCGCAGCGTGGACGAGCTCCTCGAATCGATCAAGCGCCCCACCGACGGACGCATCGTCGACGTGCAGCAGGCGCTGCGCCTCGGGGCGACCCTCGAGCAGGTGTTCGAGGCGACGGCCATCGATCCGTGGTTCCTCGATCAGATCGCGCTCATCAACGAGGTGGCCGAGCGGGTGGCCGCCGCGGAGCAGCTCGACCTCGAACTGCTGAGGGAGGCGAAGGAGCACGGCTTCAGCGATGCGCAGATCGGCGATCTGCGCGGCGTCGCCGAGGCGGCCGTGCGCGCGCAGCGGCACCAGCACGGGCTGCGCCCGATCTACAAGACCGTGGACACCTGCGCCGGCGAGTTCCCTGCGCTCACTCCCTACCACTACTCCTCCTACGATTTCGAGTCCGAGGTCGAGCCCAGCGATCGAAAGAAGGTCGTGATCCTGGGCTCCGGCCCGAACCGCATCGGCCAGGGCGTCGAGTTCGACTACTCCTGCGTGCACGCCTCCTTCGAGCTGTCGAAGGCCGGGTACGAGACGATCATGATCAACTGCAACCCCGAGACCGTCTCGACCGACTACGACACGAGCGACCGCCTCTACTTCGAGCCGCTCACCTTCGAGGACGTGCTCGAGGTCATCCACGCCGAACAGGCGTCGGGTGAGCTTCTGGGCGTCGTGGTGCAGCTCGGCGGGCAGACGGCTCTCGGGCTCGCACAGCCGCTGCAGGACGCCGGCATCCCGATTCTCGGCACCACGCCCGAGGCGATCGACCTCGCCGAGGAGCGCGGCGCCTTCGCCGAGATCCTCGATCAGGCCGGACTGCTCTCGCCGCGCAACGGCACCGCGATCGACGAGGCCGGAGCGATCCGCGTCGCCGAGGAGATCGGCTTCCCCGTGCTCGTGCGCCCGTCGTTCGTGCTCGGCGGACGCGGCATGGAGATCGTCTACGACAGCGAGTCCATGCACGGCTACTTCGAGCGCATCGAAGGGCACGCGCTCGTGGGCCCGGGCCACCCGCTGCTCGTGGACCGCTTCCTCGATGACGCCATCGAGATCGATGTCGACGCGCTCTACGACGGCGAGCAGCTCTACGTCGGCGGCGTGATGGAGCATATCGAGGAGGCCGGCGTGCACTCGGGCGACTCCAGCTGCACGCTGCCGCCCGTGACGCTCGGCTACGACCAGATCACGGCCGTGCGCGAGGCGACGCTCGGCATCGCCAAGGGCATCGGCGTGCGGGGACTGCTGAATGTGCAGTTCGCGATCGGCCAGGGCGTGCTCTACGTGCTCGAGGCCAATCCGCGCGCATCGCGCACCGTGCCGTTCGTGTCGAAGGCGCTCGGCATCCCGCTGGCGAAGGCGGCCTCGCGCATCATGGCCGGCCAGACGATCGACGAGCTGATCGAGAGCGGCCTGCTGCCCGAGCGCGACGGCTCGCGCGCGCCGATCGACGCGCCGATCGCGGTGAAGGAGGCCGTGCTGCCCTTCAAACGCTTCCGCACGACCGAGGGGCTCGTCATCGACTCGCTGCTCGGCCCCGAGATGCGTTCGACCGGCGAGGTGATGGGCATGGATGTCGACTTCCCGACGGCGTTCGCGAAGAGCCAGTCGGCGGCGGGCAGCGCACTGCCGAAGTCGGGGACGGTGTTCATCTCGGTGGCGGATCGCGACAAGCGCGCGATGGTGCAGCCCATGCAGCGCCTCGCCGAGCTCGGCTACCACCTCATCGCGACCCAGGGCACCCAGGTGGTGCTCGCGCGCAACGGCATCCGGACCGAGACCGTGCTGAAGCACTCCCAGCGCGCCAGCGGCGAGACGATCATCGACCTCATCAACAACGGCGAGGTCGACATGATCGTGAACACGCCCTCGGGTGGCGCGGCCCGCGCCGACGGATACGAGATCCGGGCTGCCGCCGTCGCGGCCGGCGTGCCGATCTTCACGACGATCAGTGAGCTCTCGGCAGCGGTCGGGGCGCTCTCGGCGCAGATGCACGGCTTCGATGTGAAGTCGCTGCAGGAGTACGAGATCGAGCGCGAGCGGAGGCGTCAGCATGCCTGAGCCCGCAGCCGCGCCGGACCCCGCGCGGGTCTTCTCGAATCGCCTCGCGCAGGAGTTCATCGCGCGGCGCCATCTGTGCGCGGGGATCGATCCGCACGCCCCGCTGCTGGCCGACTGGGGCGTTCCCGACACCGCTGCGGGGGCCGAGCAGATGGGGCGGGCCGTCGTCGAGGCGGCGGCCGGCGTCGCCGCGTGCGTGAAGCCGCAGATCGCATTCTTCGAGCGCTTCGGCGCGGCCGGATATGCGGCGCTCGAGCGCGTGCTCGCGGATGCGCGGGACGCGGGCCTGCTCGTCATCGCCGACGTGAAGCGCGGAGATATCGGATCGAGCTTCGCGGCGTACGCCGATGCGTGGCTCACCCCCGGCTCCCCGCTCGAGGTCGACGCGATGACCGTGGTCGCCTACCAGGGATTCGGCAGCCTCGAGGGGGCGTTCGCGCGGGTGCGCGAGAACGGGAAGGGACTCTTCGCGCTCGCGGCGACCTCGAATCCCGAGGCGCGCGCCGTGCAGACGGCGAAGCTCGCCGACGGCCGTACGGTGGCGCAGTCGATCGTGGAAGACGCCCTCGCCTTCTCCTCTCCGCACGACACCCATGTGAACTCGGTCGGCGTCGTCCTCGGGGCCACGCTCGCGCTCACGGACTACGGCATCGATACGAGCGCGGCCCCCGCGACGCCCGCACTTCCGGTGCTCGCCCCGGGTTTCGGGCATCAGGGCGCGCGCATCGAGGACGCGAGAGAGCTCTTCGGCGGCCTCGCCTGGGCGCTGCTCGCGAACGAGTCGCGCAGCATCTTGAGCGGCGGCCGGGAAGGGCTCTCCGCTCGCATCTCGGAGCGCGCCGCCCGTATCGCCGAAGCGCTCGCCGCCTAGGCACCGGACGCCTAGGCTGAGAAGAATGAACACACAGCGTCAGATGCCAGAGGTGGATCGCGTCGCGGCCAGCCGTGCTTCGGTGGAGGCGCGGCGGGCGCGGGCCGAGGTGAAGCGCCGCCTGCGCAGCGGCGAGCTGTCGCCGCTGCGTGCGCTCGCGGACTCGCGGGATGCCGGCGCGCCCGCGGCGAGCCTTCGTATCACGGAGTTTCTGCAGACCTTCCCGGGAATCGGAGAGGTCGGGGCGATCAAGGCGCTGCAGCGGCTGTCGATCTCCGAGCGCAAACGCCTGGGAGGGCTCGGGCGCGTGCAGCGCGAACGACTCGAGGCGTATGTTCGCGAGCGCGTCGGAGCGGTGGGGGAGGCATCCCGTCCTCCGCTCACGGTCCTCGCCGGGCCGACCGCGGTCGGCAAGGGGACGGTCGCCGCCTACATTCGCGAGCACTATCCGGAGGTCCACCTGTCGATCTCGGCGACGACGCGCTCACCCAGGCCGGGGGAGCAGGACGGGGTCCACTACTACTTCGTGAGCGATGAGCAGTTCGATCGGATGCTCGCCGCCGGCGATCTGCTCGAGTGGGCGAAGGTGCACAACGCGTATCGCTACGGAACCCCGAGGCAACCGGTGATGGAGGCCGCCGCGCGCGGCGCGCTCGTGCTGCTCGAGATCGACCTGCAGGGCGCGCGGCAGGTGCGGGCGAACATGCCCGATGCGAGACTGGTGTTCCTGACCCCGCCGAGCTGGGACGAACTGGTGCACCGGCTGGTCGGCCGCGGCACCGAGGATGCCGAGGAGCGCGCACGGCGACTCGAGACGGCGAAGGTGGAACTCGCAGCGGCGGACGAG
>JBDIAD010000063.1:0-7458 GCA_039812205.1 Leucobacter sp. | reverse complement strand
ATGGTCCCGATCCCGTCGAGACTTCGCCCGAGCTCGTCGACGGCGAGGGATCCGAAAAGGCGCTGATCCGCGAAATCGACGCGCAGCTCCCCCTGCGTCGGATGCTCGATCCACAGGCGGATCCGCGTGTGCATATCGTCCGGCGCATCGTGCGTGCGCAGCAGCAGCTGCCCGCTCATCCCGAGATGCGCGAGCAGCGCCTCTGCGCGTGCCGGGTCACCGACGCCGGCACCGGTGCCGCGAAACGGCACCCACATGAATTTGCCCCGACGCAGCGGCGCCTGAAGCGTCGCCCCGGTGAGGCGCCGCTCGAAATCGGCGCTGCGCTGTGCGGCGGCGGCATCGTCGAGGGAGACGCCGACTCCCCCGACGCCCACTGCCACCCCGAGCGGCGCATGGCGCTTCAGGGCGCGCGGATCGATGACGTCGACCGCTGCCACGCGGGCGCCCGTGATCGCCGGAGCCAGCCCGGCCCGGACGACCTCGACTTCGGGAAGCTCAGGCACCGGGCGCGTCGCCAGCCTCGGCGGCGGCCTTGAGCGCGGCCTTTCTCGCCCGCTTGCGCCCGGCCCGCAGCTGCGCGATCGCGTCGCGCGCCGCGGCCAGCTCTGCGACCTTCTTGCTCGTGCCGACGCCGATGCCGACCGCGCCGGCGAGCTCGACGCGCGCCGTGTACCGGCGGTCGTGATCCGGCCCCTCGCCCGTGACCTCGTATGTCGGATTCGGCAGCCCGCGCTCGGCGGCCGCCTCCTGCAGCGAAGTCTTCGGGTCGAGCGCGATGGTGAAGCGCTCCGGATCCGCGAGCAGCGGCTGCACCAGATCAAGCACGAAACGATTCGCGGTCGCGGGATCGGTGGACAGGAACACCGCGCCGATGATCGCTTCGACCGTGTCGGCGAGAATCGAATCCTTGTCGCGCCCCCCGGTGCGCTCCTCTCCGATGCCGAGCTTCAGATGCGCGCCGAGCCCGATGCCGCGCGCGACCTCCGCGAGCGCGACCGTCGACACGAGCGCCGCGCGGCGCTTCGCGAGCTCCCCCTCGCTGAGCTTCGGGTAGTCGCGATAGAGCTTCACCGTGACGGCCTGGCCCAGGATCGAGTCCCCGAGGAACTCGAGGCGCTCGTTGTGCGGCGCCGCGTCGTGCTCGTATGCCCAGGATCGATGGGTGAGCGCGAGGTCGATCAGTTCAGTCGGCACCGAAACTCCGAATGGGGCAAGAAAGCCGCCGATCTCATCCGATGATGAGGTCGACGGCTCTCCCGCGCTCGGTGACGAGTTCTCGTCAGCGTGCATGAAGCTTACGCGTCAGCGACCTTGCGGCCCTTGTACTCGAGGAAGAGCGGCGTGCCCTGCGAATCCTCGACGACGCGGGCGCGGTGCGGCAGGCTGTAGACGGTGCGGCCGCCTTCGACGGTCTTGACCAGCTTCGGAGCCTCAGCCTTCCAAGCCGAACGGCGGTGACGAGTGTTCGACCGCGACATCTTGCGCTTGGGAACAGCCATTATGTTCTCTTTCCTATTTGCTCTCAGGATCGGTTTGCCGATCCACGTCTGTGTTTTCAGCCAGCAAGCCTGCCAGCGCAGCCCAGCGCGGATCACCCGAACTCGGCTCGGCAGCAGCCTCGGCATCGCGCAGGTCACCGGTTTCGGGATCGAGTCCCGGGCAATCTGGGCGGCACACAGGCTGAAACGGCAGTGCAAGCACTACCGCGTCTCGGAGTGGAGGTTCAAGATCCACGTGATCACCGTGAACCCCGTACTCGTCGGCCTCCGTAGGAGTATACGCGAAAAGCTCCTGGAATTCGACTTGAAACGGCTCGGCGAACCGGGTGAGGCAGCGCCCGCACTCGGCGTGCATCGTCGTCCGCACCTCGCCGGTCGCGAGAATCCCCTCGTGCACCGATTCGAGACGGATCTCGAGATCGAGCTGCTCGCCCGCCGGTACATGCGCGAGCGCCTCGCCCAGCGTCTCGGGCACGACCAAGCTGCGACGGCGCTCGCGCATCTCGCCGGGGCGGTTGATGAGATCGCGAACGTTCTCCTCGTACACGCGCAAATTACTCACCGTTCAAGAGTAGTGCGTCGGGCTGAAGATCGGCGGACGCGGATCACGCGGGGCGCGTGGTCTCGAGGTATCGCGCGACGGCTGCCGGCACGTAGTCGCTGACGTCGCCGCCGAGGCTCGCGACCTGACGCACGAGCGAGCTCGAGACATGCGCGTGGTTCGGCTCGGGCAGCAGGAAGACGGTCTCGACATTCGCGAGGCTGCGATTCATCAGCACCATCGGCGTCTCGTAGGCGACGTCGATCTGCGAGCGGATGCCCTTGACCAGCACCGTCGCGCCGACCTCGGTGCAGTAGTCGACGAGCAGCCCGACCGACCACGACGCGACGACCAGGTTCGACGGCAGATCCTTCTCTTCCGAGATGACCTTCTGCAGGAGATTCATGCGCTCGGAGATCGGGAGCATGGCGTTCTTGCCCGGGTTGTGCACGACGAGCACGTGCACCTCGTCGAAGATCGCCGCCGCGCGCCGGATCACGTCGAGATGCCCGAGAGTGACGGGATCGAACGAACCGGGGACGACAGCGATCTTGGTCATGCCTCAAGCCTACTTCGCGCGCCTCTCATTCCGGGAAATATCCTGTTAACGCACACATTCCGACGCGATTGCCCGCATGCCGATCACTAGGTCTTCGCGAGATTCTCCAGACGAAGCCGTTCGTCTGCCAGATGCGCCGCGAGCAGCGGTGCCGTGGCGAGCTCGGGATCCGACTGCAGGAGGGCGTCGGCGATCTCTCGCGCTCGATCGATGATCTCTCCGTGGTCGACGACCCGCAAGAGCTTGAGGGTGGATCGCGCGCCCGACTGGGCCGTGCCCAGAATGTCTCCCTCGCGCCTGAGCTCAAGGTCCTTCTCGGCGAGCTCGAAGCCGTCGGCGGTGGCCGCGACGGCGTCGAGCCGCTCCCGCGCCGCACTGCCCGGAGCGGCCGCCGTGAGCAGCAGGCAGAGCCCCGAGTGCTCGCCGCGACCGACGCGGCCGCGCAGCTGATGCAACTGGGAGATGCCGAAGCGATCCGCGTCGCGCACGATCATCACGGAGGCGTTCGGCACGTTCACACCGACCTCGATCACGGTCGTCGCGACGAGCACACCGATCTCGCCGGCGGTGAACGCCCGCATCACGGCGTCCTTGTCATCGGGCTTCATCGCGCCCGTGAGCCCGGCGAGCCGGATCCCCGCGTAGTCGGGGCGTGCGCGGAGCTCGGCGAGCGTGCCCTCGACGCTCGCCGGCGGAGCCTTCGCGGCCCCGCCGCCGCCATCTGCACCGCCGCTCACGCCCGCATCGGCATCGTTCGCTTCGGGGTCGCCCTCCTCCCGGCGCCCGTCGGCGATCGCTGGGCACACCACGTAGGCCTGCCGCCCCTGCGCGATCTCCTCGAGCGCGCGCAGCCAGGCGCGCTCGGCCCATTTCGGGCGCTCGAAGATCGGCACGGTGAAGGTCTGGATCCCCTGGCGCCCCACGGGGAGGGTGCGGATCGTCGACACCTCGAGATCCCCGAACGCAGTGAGGGCGACGGTGCGCGGAATCGGGGTCGCCGTCATCGCCAGCAGGTGAGGCCCGCCCGAGGCCTCATCGTCGTCGATGCCCTTGAGCCGCAGCGCCTCGCGCTGCTCGACCCCGAAGCGGTGCTGCTCGTCGACGACGATCAGACCGAGATCGTAGAAACTCACGTTCTCGCTGAGCAGCGCGTGAGTGCCCACCACGATGCGCGCATTGCCGCTCGCGATGCTCAGCAGCGCGCGCCGCTTCTCGGCGGCGGGCATCTTGCTGGTGAGCAGCACCGGCACGAGCTCGGGCGCGAGCTTCGGCCCGAGCGCCTCGACGATGCTGCGGTAGTGCTGCGAGGCGAGTACCTCGGTCGGAGCGAGCATGGCGCTCTGACCGCCGTTCTCGGCGACCTGCAGCATGGCGCGCAGGGCGACCACGGTCTTGCCCGAGCCGACCTCCCCCTGCAGCATGCGGTGCATCGGGTGCGGCTGCGCGAGCTCCGCGGCGATCTCGGCCGCGACATTCTGCTGGTCTGCGGTGAGCCTGAACGGCAGCTCGCCATCGAATGCGTCGAGCAGACCGCCGGGGCGTGCGAGGCGGGGCGTCGTCGCGGCGAGCCCGAATCTGCGCCGGCGATCGAGGAGCGCGAGCTGCAGCTGGAAGGCCTCGCGGAAGCGCATGCCGTCGCGGGCCCTCCGCCAGTCGGCGGCCCGCTCGGGGCGATGGATCAGCTCGAGCGACTGCCCGAGCGGGATGATCTTCGCACTCTGCCGCACCTGCTGCGGGATCGGATCCTCTACGGGCCCCAGGGCGTCGAGTGCGAGCCCCACCGCCCTCTCGATCGTCCAGCTCGCGACGGTGGAGGTCGCCGGATAGATCGGCACCGGGCGTTCGGCGAAGGCCATCGCCGCCGCCTCGTCGAGCCGGCGCTCCTGCTCCGGGGACACGGGCGCCGCCGCCTCGCCCTCCTTCTCGATGAGCGCGCCGGGCCCGTCGGCCTGACCGAAGAGCTCGTAGTCGGGATGCTGCAGCTGCAGATGGCCGCGGTACTCGCTGACCTTGCCGGCGAAGATTCCACGCACCCCGGCGTGCAGCTGCGCGGCGCGCCACGACTGGTTGAAGAAGGTCAGCTGCAGCGATCCGATGCCATCGGTGATCCGCACCTCGAGCAGGCTGCCCCCGCGGCGCTGCATGCGCCGCTCGCGCACATCGAGCACCTGCGCCAGCACGGTGACATGCTCGCCCACGGGAAGCCCCACGAGCGGCGTGAGCTCGCCGCGGCCCGAGTAGCGGCGCGGAAAATGCCACAGCAGATCGGCGACGGTCTCCATCTCGAAGGCGCGCTTCAGAGCGGTCGCCGTTCTCCCGCCGACCACACCCTCGAGCCTGCTCTCGAGACCGATCTCTGCCACGCCTCCAGGCTACCGGGCGCCACCGACACCGACGGCGGCACCGCGTAGGCTTGCAGCGTGACGCGAATCATTTCCGGGGCCGCCGGCTCCCTCCGCCTGGAGGTGCCCAAGGCCGGCACGCGGCCCACCAGCGATCGCGTGCGCGAGGCGATCTTCTCGGCGCTGCAGTCGTGGGGATTCGATCGCGACTACCGCGTGCTCGACCTCTACGCCGGCTCCGGCGCGCTCGGGCTCGAGGCGCTCAGCCGCGGCGCGAGCGCGGCGACGCTCGTCGAGCGCCACTCCCAGGCGGCGCAGGTGGCCTCCCGCAACGCGAAGACGGTGCTCGCGGCATTCTCCGACGCCGCGCGGCCCGAGGCCGCGGTGATCCGCTCCTCTGTGCAGTCCTACCTCGAGCAGGCGCGTGTCGAGCAGTCGCATGGCGAAGGGACGGATCGCCCCGCCCGATTCGACGTCGTGTTCATCGATCCGCCGTACGATCTCGCCGAATCGGAGCTCGGCGCGAACCTCCTTGCACTCGCGCCCCTGCTCGACCCGCGCGCGGTGGTGCTCGTCGAGCGATCCACCCGCTCCCCCGAGCCCGGCTGGCCCGCCGCGCTCACGCGCATCCGGGAGAAGCGCTACGGCGAGACCGTGCTGTGGTGGGCGGAGCCGACGGCGCAGTAGGCGCGCGCGGCCTCGCCGATCCGTCCCCCGAAATGCGAGAAGCGCCGAGACCCGAGGGCCCCGGCGCTTCGCAGCGGATCTGCGTTCGCGGTTACGCGCGCGGCAGCATCGTGTACTTCGTGGAGAGGTACTCCTCGATCCCCTCGAAGCCGCCCTCGCGACCGAGGCCCGACTGCTTCACCCCGCCGAACGGAGCCGCCGCATTCGATGCGAGGCCCGAGTTCAGGCCCATCATGCCCGTCTCGAGCTTCTCGATCATGCGGTGGCCGCGGTGGATGTTCTCGGTGAACACGTAGCTCACGAGGCCGTACTCGGTGTTGTTCGCGATCTCGACGGCCTCCTCCTCGGTGGAGAAGCGGATGATGCCGAGCACCGGCCCGAAGATCTCCTCGCGCATGATGGCCGACTGCGGGCTCAGGTTATCGATGACGGTCGGCTGGAAGAAGTTGCCGACGCCATCGAGGGCCTGACCGCCGGAGACGATGTTCGCGCCGGTGTCGATCGCGTCCTGCACGAGGCGCGCGGTGTTGCTCACGGCCTTGTCGTCGACGAGGGCGCCGATCTCGTTGCCCTCCTCGGCCCCGCGGCCGATCGTCATCGCCGAGACGCGCTCGCCGAGGCGGCGCGCGAACTCGTCGGCGACGGACTCGTGCACGATGAAACGGTTCGCCGCGGTGCAGGCCTGGCCGATGTTGCGGAACTTCGCGACCATGGCGCCGTCGACGGCGCGGTCGAGATCCGCGTCCTCGAAGACGACGAACGGCGCATTGCCGCCGAGCTCCATCGAGGTGCGCAGCACGTTCTTCGCCGCGAGTTCGAGCAGGGTGACGCCCACCGGGGTGGAGCCGGTGAAGCTGAGCTTGCGCAGGCGCGTATCGCTCAGCAGCGCCTTCGACTGCGCACTCGACTTCGAGGTCGCCACGACGTTGACCACACCCGCCGGCACGCCCGCGTCCTCGAGCACCTGCGCGAAGAACAGCGTGGTGAGCGGCGTGAGCGCCGCCGGCTTCACGACGACGGTGCAACCCGCGGCGAGCGCCGGGGCGATCTTGCGGGTCGCCATCGCGAGCGGGAAGTTCCACGGCGTGATGAAGTAGCAGGGGCCGACCGGCAGGCTCGTCACGAGGATGTTGCCGGTGCCCTCGGGGTTCTGGCGGTAGTCGCCGCGCACGCGCACGGCCTCCTCCGAGAACCAGCGCAGGAACTCGCCGCCGTAGACGACCTCGCCTCTCGACTCGGCGATGGGCTTGCCCATCTCGATCGACATCAGCAGCGCGAACTCCTCCTTGCGCTCCATCAGCAGGTCGAAGGCCCGGCGCAGAATCTGCGAGCGCTCACGGCTCGAGGTCGCCGCCCAGGCGTCCTGCGCCGCGACGGCCGCGTCGAGCGCGCGCACGGCGTCCTCGACGGTGGCGTCGGCGATTGACTTCACGGTCTCGCCGGTGGCGGGATCCTGCACATCGAAGGTCGCCCCGGTGGCGGAGTCTTGCCAGACGCCGCCGATGAAGAGCCCCCCTTGCACGCTGTCGAGCAGCTGCTGCTCATTCGGCTTCAATGCCATGAGTTGTTGATGTCCTTTCGAGATAACTGGAGCGGCTGAGTGCGGTGATCACTCAGTTGGCGCGGATCGCGTCGGCGACCACCGAGAGCCCCTCGCGGAGCAGCTCGACATCGATCGACAGCGGCGGCAGGAAGCGGATCACGTTCCCGTAAGTACCGCAGGTGAGCACGAGCACGCCCTGCTCCCCACAGTACTTCGCGATTGCTGAGGTGAGCTGTGCGTTCGGCGCCTTCGAACCCGGCTCGACGAGCTCGATCGCCGACATC
>JBDIAD010000062.1:0-7494 GCA_039812205.1 Leucobacter sp. | reverse complement strand
CATCATCGAGCACTCGGGAAGCGGCCGCGGGCTGAACCTGCGCGCGATCGTGGTGCGCAAGGGCTCCGAGAACGACCTGCAGAAGCGCGCGAACCTGCTGCGCCGCGACTCGGTGCACGGCGCGTTCAACGGCACGATCAAGGTGCTCGAAGACGAGAACGCGATCCTCGCGAACGGCGTCCGCATCCAGGTCATCTACGCCGACGATCACTCGAACGTCGACTACGCCAGCCACGGCATCTCCGACGCGATCCTCATCGACAATACCGGTCGCTGGCGCGACGCGGAGGGGCTGGGCCAGCACCTGCAGAATGCGGGCATCTCGCGGGTCCTCCTCACCGCTCCGGGCAAGGGCGAGCTGAAGAACATCGTCTACGGCGTGAACAGCGACTCCATCGTCGATGGCGACACGATCCTGTCGGCGGCCTCCTGCACCACGAACGCCATCACTCCCGTGCTGAAGGTACTGAACGACGAGTTCGGCGTGAAGCGCGGACACGTCGAGACGGTCCACTCGTACACGAACGATCAGAACCTGATCGACAACTTCCACAAGGGCGATCGTCGCGGTCGGGCCGCGGCGCTGAACATGGTGCTCACCGAGACCGGTGCGGCGAAGGCCGTCGCCAAGGCGCTGCCCGAGTTCGAGGGCAAGCTCACCGGCAACGCGATCCGCGTTCCCACCCCCGATGTGTCGATGGCGGTGCTGAATGTCCAGTTCGAGCGCGAGGTCACCCGGGAGGAGATCAACGCCCATCTCGAGCAGGTCTCGCTCACCGGGGCGCTGCGCACGCAGATCGACTACGTCGAATCGCCCGAGATCGTCTCGAACGACTTCGTCGGATCCAATCGCGCCGGCATCGTCGACGGTCTGGCGACGATCGCGACCGGTGACAGCGCCGTCGTCTACGTGTGGTACGACAACGAATACGGCTACAGCTGCCAGGTCGTCCGCGTGGTCGAGCAGATGGCCGGCAGTCATCCCGCCCATCTCCCAGCTCCAACCGCTTGAATACAGTCACCCCTCACGACGCAGTCCGCTTATCACGAACGAGAAAGGTTCGTCATGACTGAGAAGTACATCATCGGAGTAGACGGTTCGGCTCACTCTCGAGCAGCGCTCGATTGGGGGATCACCAGAGCGAAGCGCACGGGTGCGAGCATCGAGCTCGTCTACGTCGCCGACGATTCGTTCCTCTCCGAGAGTGTGGCCTTCCTGTCGGAGGCGCAGACCGCGTCGGAGCAGATGCTCGAGCTCGAGATCCAGTACGCGCGTGCGGCGGGTTACACCGGCGAGGTGATCGGCACGGCGCTGGTGGGCCACCCCATCGGCGAGATGGAGGAGGCCTCCAAGCGGGCCGACCTGCTGATCCTCGGCGCCCACTCGGGCAGCAAGTTCGCCGGCTCGTTCTTCGGTACGCGCGCGGTGAAGATCGCGGCGGTCGCGCACTGCCCCGTCGCCGTGGTTCCCGCAGAGCTCGAGGGCGAGCCCCGGGCGGCGATCGTCGTCGGCGTCGACGGCTCCGATGCGGCTCAGGAGGCGATCGCCTTCGCCGCGGAGGAGGCCTCGATGCGCGGGGTGCCGCTCATCGCGGTGTACGCCTGGATGCCCCCGCTCACCCCGGGCCTCGAGTACCTCTGGAGCGAGGAGCTCGTCGACTCGCAGCGCGCGGCCGCGGAGGAGGCGATCACGATCGGCACCGCGGGTCTCGCGGAGCGCTACCCCGATCTGCAGCTCGAGCGCAAGATCGTTCAGGCGCCGCCGGTGTCGGCGCTGCTGCAGGCGGCCGAGGACGCCGACACGATCGTCGTCGGCAGTCGCGGCCGCGGGGGCCTGTCGCGCCTGCTGCTCGGCTCGGTGAGTCACGGCGTGCTGCAGTCGCTTCCGCGCACCACCATCGTGACGCGCGCCTAAGGGCGAGGGCCCGCTCCCGGACTGGCCGCAGTGAATCAGGCAAGGCGCACGGCATCGACGGCATCGCCGTATCGTGCCGCCGATCCGCGTCCCGCGCGTACGCGCGAGATGATTCTCGACGCGATCGAGAATCTGGGCGCGGATCAGCAGGAGATCACCGTTGCAGCGGTCGTCGCCGAGGCCCAGCTGAGCCGCAGCTCCTTCTACTCCCAGTTCAGCGAGCTGGGCGATGTGGCGGTGCAGCTCGTCCGCGAGACGCGCAGCCGCGTCTACGAGGCGCTCGAGGCCAATCCGGGCAGCTCGGCGCCGCGCGTCGCGATCCGCGCCCTCATCGCCGAATTCGACGAACGGCGACTGCTGTACCGCGCCGTGCTGGGCGGCAGCAGCTCGATGCAGACCGCGCGGAGCATCTGCGAGGTCCTCATCGAATGGGTCTATCGCGATATCTCCCGGGTCTCCCCCGCGGGCGGGCCGGCGCTCAACACGGCGACCTTCTTCGCGGCCGGGGTGTTCGGCGTGCTCACGAACTGGGTGCTCTCGGAAGATCCCGACTCCCCCGAGGAGATCGAGCTGCAGATCTTCACGCTTCTTCCCGCGTGGCTCGACGAGGTCTTCGGCACCGACTAGGCGGTGATGAACACGTCGTTGAGCGTGACGGTCGAGATGCCTCGCTGCTGCAGCAGCGAGGTCAGCCACGGGAAGAGCCCGGTGACGGTCGGCGCGTTCGCGTGCCCCAGAATGATCGTGGCAGGATTCAGCCACTTCTGCGCCTCCGACATCATCACATCCGCGCTGATCAGCCCCGAGTCGCCGAGCGATCCGTACCACATCGTCGGCACCGTGTATCCGACCGCGGCTGCCGCAGCGTCGGTGCGCGCGTCGCGCCATCCGTACGGCGGCCGGTACCAGGGTCGCGCGTCGACGCCGAAGATCGAGTGGATCGCCTCGTGATTGCGCATGAGCTCGTCCTGGATCTGCGCGTCGCTCAGCGTGGTGAGCCCGGCGTGCGAGAAGGTGTGGTTCGCGATCTGCACCTGCCCCGATGCCACCATGGGTGCGAACAGCGGTGCCGCCGCAGCCCACGACGAGTACACGCCGTTCATGAAGAACGTGAGCCTGGTACCGGTCTCCTTCGCGAATTGAGCGTACGCGTTCACGACGTCCGGGCTCGCGCCGTCGTCGACGGTCCAGGCCAGGCGGCCTCCCACCTCGTCGGGAAGACCGAAGATCGGTCCGCCCGGCAGCGGCCAGCGCTGCAGCGCGGGTGCCTGTGCCGGCGCCTGTTCGAGCTCGCTCGGCGGCGCGGGATCCTCGGGCGGAGCGCTTGGCCGTTCGGGGACGTGAAACGAATGCGCGGAACCGAGGCCCCCCGCACCATTGCGCGGGTCCTGAGCGCATCCGAGCAACCCCAGCACCGCCGCCGCCGCGGCTCCCCCGATGAATGATCGACGATCCATATGCGGTCCCCTTCGGCGCGAGAATCCGCCGCGCCCCTCGATCGCATTCTATGACTCCTCCAAGCCTTTGCGATAGACGTCACTGGTCACCAGTACGCTGGGAGTATGAACACCGTCGTTCCCCGGGAGGGCATCGCCGAACGCCTCTCTCTCATGATCCGGTTGCGCACCGTCTCGGCCGAGATGGAGGCGAGCGGGCCGGCGCCGTTCGAGGCGTTCGTCACGCTCCTGGCCGAGCTGTACCCGCGGATCCACGCCGAGCTCGTGCTCGAGCGAGTGGGCGCTCTCGGGCTCCTCTACCGCTGGGACGGTCAGTCGTCGGAGCGCTCGCCGCTCGTGCTCATGGCGCACTTCGACGTCGTCCCCGTCGGCGAGGACGATCCGTGGCGCCATCCTCCTTTCGAGGGGCGCATCGAGGGCGGGTCCGTGCACGGCCGCGGCGCGCTCGACGACAAGGGCCCGCTCGCCGTCGTGCTCGACGCCGTCGAGAATCTGCTCGCCGGCGGGCACCGCCCGAGCCGGAGCGTCTACCTCTCGCTCGGCGGCAACGAGGAGACCTTCGGAGACGCTGCGAGGAACATCTCGGATCTGCTGCATGCCCGGGGCGTGAAACCGTGGATGGTGATCGACGAGGGCGGGGCGGTCACCGATGCACCGCTGCCGTTCGTGAACGGAACGGCGGCGATGGTCGGCGTCGGGGAGAAGGGCATCGCCACCGTGCGCCTGAGCGCTGAGAGCTCCGGCGGTCACGCGTCGATTCCGCCGAAGTACACGGCCGTCTCCCGTCTCGCCCGCGCGATCACGCGCCTCGCCCCGGGCACGTTTCCCGCGAAGGCTCCCGAGGCGATCCCCCGCATGCTGCGCGCCTTCGCCCCGCGCAGCAGTGGGCTCGGCCGCGTGCTGTATCGCGTGCTCGCCGCCTGGCCGCGGCTCACCGCGCGCATCTTCGCGAGACTCGGCGGCGAACCGGCGGCCATGGTGCGTACGACGATCGCGCCCACGATGGCGAGCGGCGGCACCGCCAGCAACGTGCTCCCCTCGCACGCGAGCGCGACGCTGAACCTGCGCCTGGCGATCGGCGAGACGGTCGACGGGGCCGTCGAACGGCTGCGCCGACGCATCTCCGATCCCGAGGTGCGCGTCGAGGCGATCGAGGGCGGCGACGCCTCGCCCGAGTCGCCCGCGCGAGGGCCGCAGTTCGACCTCATCCGCGAGGCGGTGGGCGTCTCGCACCCCGACGCGATCACTGTTCCGTACATCACGATGGCGGCGACGGATTCTCGGTACTTCCATCGATATTGCGCGGCGACCTACCGCTTCGCGCCCCTCATGATGAACGCCGCTCAGCGCGCGGCGATTCACGGGATCGACGAATACGTCGCGATCTCGGAGCTCGAGCGGGGCGAGCGATTCTTCCGCGCGCTCATAGAACGGATGCCCGCATGAGCACCCCTGAGACGACCCGCCCCCGCGTACGACTCGGAACCCTGATGGGGGTCGTCGGGTTTCTCGCCTTCGTCGAGTTCACCAGCGGCATCCTGCAGGGGTACTACACCCCGATGCTCAGCAATATCGCGCGGCATCTCGGCGTGAACGACGCCGATGTCAACTGGCTCGAGGGGTCGCAGCTGATGCTCTCGGCCCTCGTGGTCCCGGCGTTCGCGAAACTCGGCGACATGATCGGCCATCGTCGCATGCTGCTCTGGTCGACCGCGCTCACCGCCGCCGCATCGCTCGCGCTGCCGTTCACCGACTCGTTCATCGTCTTCCTGATCTGTTGGGCACTGCAGGGCTTCTACGTGGTGTGGCTGCCGCTCGAGATCGCGATCATGTGGTCCCGCACCCGCGACCGGGAGGGCGGATCCCTCCTGACGGCGCGCGCCGCCGCCGTGCTCGTCGCCTTCCTCGAACTCGGCGCCATCACGGGCGCGCTGCTGGGCGGCGCGCTCATCGACATGCTCCCGCTCGCCGTCACGCTCATCGTTCCCGCGCTCTTCGTGGTCGCGGCATTCGCCGTGATCTGGCTCGGCGTGGGCGAATCCCCCGAGCTCGCGGGCGGGCGCCTCGATCTCGGTGGGCTGGTGCTCGTCTCGCTCGCGCTCATCGCGTTCACGGGCGGCCTCAGCTTCCTGCGCCTGAACGGTGTCGCCGACCCGCTCGCCTGGGGTACGATCGCCCTCGGCCTGCTGCTCTTCGCCGCATTCGCGCGCTTCGAACTCGGTCAGGCGGATCCGCTCATCGACGTGCGCATGTTCCGCTCCCCCGCGCTCGCACCCGTCTTCCTCACCGCGGGCCTCTTCGGGGTGAGCGTGCTCGGCGCGCAGGCTCCGCTCTCGACCTTCGCGCGCACGGATCCCGAGGAGGTGGGCTACGGTCTCGGCACCACCGGGTTCACGACCTCGCTCATCATCGGGTTCTATCTCATCGCCATGGTGGTGGGCGCGCTCCTGTTCCCGGTGATCTCGCGCAGGCTCACGCCGCGGATCACCCTGATCGGGGCGGCTCTCCTCGTCGGAATCGGCTACCTCCTCTTCCTGCCGCTGCACGCCTCGCTGCTGCAGGTGGTCCTGAACATGTGCATCGCGGGGGTCGGCTCGGGCGCCCTCGTCGCCGCGCTGCCGGCGGCCGCGGCATCGGCGGCGCCGCGTTCGCAGACGAGCGTCGCCACGGGGCTCACGAATTCGGTAAAGACCGTGGGCGGCGCGATCGCCTCCGCGGTCTTCGGCATCGCCCTGCTGCACGGGGTGAGCGATGTCGCGACCGGGGCCGAGCACAGTACCGCGGGCTCCTTCAGCGGCTACGTCACCGTGTGGCTCGTCTGCGGCGTCACCGCGCTCATCGCGGCGGTGCTCCTGTGCTTCGTCCCGAAGAATGCGTTCACCGACGCCTCTCGCACTTGACATTGACGCAGCGTCAACCTCTACCGTACTGAGTGCGGGCCGCCCGGTCCCGCTCGAGCAACACGGAGAAAGGCCTCGCATGCTGCTGTCGATACAAGACGTCGCCAAGATCACCGGCGTCACCTCTCGTGCGCTGCGGCACTACGGCGACGTCGGCATCCTGTCGCCGACTCGGACGGATCACTCCGGGCGCCGCTTCTACGACGAGGCCGCGCTCGTGCGACTGCAGCGCATCCTCGTGATGCGCGAACTCGGCCTCGGGATCCCCGCCATTCGCGAAGCCATCGAGCAGCACACACCCGATGCGACCGCGTTGGAGACCCATCTCGGGCAGCTGCGCAGGGAGGCGAAACGGATCCGCGCACTCATCACCGCGGTCGAGACCACGCTCGACGCGCTTCACACGGAAGGAACCCTCATGGCCGAGACGATGTTCGACGGTTTTCAGCACGCGCAGTACGAGTCCGAGGTGCGCGAACGATGGGGCGATCAGGCCTGGGAGGACGGCAACGCCTGGTGGTCGGCTCTCGACCCGGCCGACCGTCAGGGCTTCCTCGATCGCCATCTCGCCCTGCAGGACGCCTACGATGCGGCGATCGCGGCCGGCCTCGATGCCGACGCTCCTCAGGTGCAGTCGATCGCGCAGCGGCACGTGGAGTGGATCGCTGCCGGATGGCAGGGTCGCACGCCGGATGCGGCGGCAGTGAGAGGGCTCGCCGATATGTACGTCGCCGACCCAAGATTCGCGAAGAACTACACGCGAGCGCACGAGAACGGCGCCGAATTCGTCCGCGATGCGCTGCACGCATATGCGGATCGCTCGATGCGGGGCTAGGCGGAGATATTTCACCGCCGAGTGACGGTGCGGGGCTAGAGCTCCCGCACCGTCAGCGTCTGCTGCACCGCCCCCACGGGCCCGTCGAGGTCGTGCAGCACCGTGCTCGTGAGGCCGAGTCCGGTCGCGCCGAACGCGACCCGGGTGTCCATCCCGGCCCATGCGCCGCGAGGGCGACGGAACAGGTGCACCGTGAGGTCGACGTTCGGGTACATCCACTCGCTTGGTGGCACCCGGGTCGCTGCGCCGTTCGCGGTGTCGACGTATTTCATGAACTCGGCGAGTTCGCTCACCGCCTCGCCGTGCACGAGCTCGAGATCGCTGGTGATCCACATCCTCCCCCGCCCAGGATGCGACTCGCCGACGCTCACCGCGCGCACCGAGTTG
>JBDIAD010000061.1:0-7496 GCA_039812205.1 Leucobacter sp. | reverse complement strand
GCGCGGCTCGCCGCGGTTCGCGGGCCTTCGTGGGACGCGCGTCGGAGGGGGGCGATAGGCTCTCGACGAGCAGAGGAGTTCGTCGATGGGCCGCAGCGAACCGTATTTCATCGGAACCGACATCGTCGCGCGCGATGTCTGGACGGATGTGCCGCTGGACTGGAACGATCCGGATGGCGACACCATCAGGGTCTATGCGCGCGAGCTGGTCGCCGCCGAGCGGCGCGATGACGACCTCCCACTCCTCCTGCATCTGCAGGGCGGACCGGGCGGCAAGGGGACTCGTCCGCTCTCGCGATCCGCATGGATCGGCTCGGCGCTGCAGCGGTTCCGGCTCGTCATCCCCGATCAGCGCGGGACCGGGCGATCCACGCCCCTCTCCGGCGGCGACTTCGCGCAGCTGAGCGCCGAGGAGGCCGCGCGCAGGCTCTCGCTGCATCGCGCCGACTCGATCATCCGCGACTTCGAGGCGATTCGTTCGACCCAGTACGACGGGCGCAGGTGGTGGACCCTCGGTCAGAGCTACGGCGGGTTCCTCACTCTGCACTACCTCTCCGTCGCCCCAGAGGCGATCGTGGCCTCGGCGGTGACGGGCGGCCTCGCGGCGCTCGAACCCGATCCGGCCGAGCTCTACCGTCGCACGTTCCCGCGCATGCTCGAGAAGAATCGGGAGTTCCGCGAGCACGCGCCGCATCTCGTGAGCCGCGTGGCGCGGGTGGCGGATCATCTCGCGGCGCAAGATATCCGGTTCTCGGACGGCGACCGCTTCACGGTGCGCAGATTCCAGACGCTCGGCATGGACTTCGGTACGGGGCCGGGCTTCGATCGCGTGCACTGGCTGCTCGACGAGGCGTTCGCGGACGAGGGCGAGGAGCGATTGTCGGACACCTTCGTCGATGCCGTCGGTGCGGCGACCTCCTTCGCGCAGAACCCGCTGTACATGGTGCTGCAGGAGGCGATCTACGGGGCGGGGCCATCCGCCTGGGCGGCGCAGCGCGAGCGAGATCGGCATCCCGAGTTCCGCGAGTCCGGGCGTCCGCTGCTGTTCACCGGCGAAGCCGTCTTCCCATGGATGTTCGACGAGATCCGCGCGCTGCGCGGCTTCCGCGCCGGGGCCGAGCTTCTCGCCCGACGGGCGTGGCCGATCACGATGTACGACCCCGAGCGGCTCGCCGCGAACGAGGTTCCCATCGAGGCAGCCGTGTACTTCGACGACCTCTACGTCGACGCGGGCCTCTCGCTCGACACCGCGGCTCGGGTCGCGAATCTGCACGCCTGGGTGACCAACGAATACGAGCACGACGGTGTGCATCACGATGGCGTCGCGGAGCGCCTCTTCGCGGCGCTCGAGCGCCGCGTCGGGCAAAAGCTGTAGAAAAGTCCTGTTCATGACATAAATTGCATGACGCTTGCCGGTGTGCGAGGATAGTCGGGTTCGCGCCCGCGTGCGCGCCCAGGCTTTCGCACTGGCTTTCGGTGCGGCAATTCGTTCATAAGGAGTCACCCATGGCTGTCAAGATCCGTCTGAAGCGTCTCGGCAAGATCCGTACGCCCTACTACCGCATCGTCGTCGCCGACTCGCGCACCAAGCGCGACGGCCGCGTGATCGAGGAGATCGGCAAGTATCACCCGACCGAGCACCCCTCGTTCATCGAGGTCGACAGCGAGCGCGCGCTGTACTGGCTCAGCGTCGGCGCGCAGCCGACCGAGCAGGTCGCGGCGATCCTGAAGCTCACCGGCGACTGGGGCAAGCACACGGGCGAAGGCGACACCGAGTCGAAGGTGCAGCAGCCCGAGGCGAAGGCGGCCTTCGAGGCCGATGCGTCGAAGAAGCCGGTCCTGATCCCGAAGAGCGAGAAGAAGGCCGAGGCCCCCGCGGAGGAGGCCGCCGCCGAGGCGCCTGCCGAAGAGGCTCCCGCAGAGGAGACCGCCGACGCCGAGACGAGCGAGGCCTAAGCCATGGCCTCCGGCGCACTCGCTGAGGCGCTTCAGCACCTGGTCAAGGGCATCGTGGATCACCCCGATGACGTCAGCGTCACCGAGCGCGAGACCTCGCGGGGCGATCTGCTCGAGGTTCGCGTGAACCCGCGCGATCTCGGTCGCGTCATCGGCCGGGGCGGTCGCACCGCGCACTCGCTCCGCACCGTGGTGGGCGCCCTCAGCCAGGGGCGTCATGTCCGGGTCGACATGATCGACACCGACGACGAATCCCGCGGCGACAGGTAGACATGGCTGAACAATCGGCCCGATCGCAGGCTCCCCGACCCGCCCACGGATCGGGGAGCCTGCGCGTCGGTCGGCTCACCAAGCCCCACGGCCTGAAGGGCGGCCTGAAGGTCGAGCTGTACACCGACAACCCTGAGCTCCGTTTCGTGCCGGGCGCGGTGTTCCAGCTGCAGGTGCCGCGCGACTCCGGGTGGTTCGGCCGCACGCTCACGCTGCGGGAGCTCCGCTGGTTCAACGAGGCCCCGGTCGGGTTCTTCGAGGAGGTGGCGGATCGCACCGCCGCCGAGAGCATCGTGCGGGCGATCCTGTGGATCGACGAAGAGGCCGTCGAATCCGGTGCCGAGGAGAACGCCTGGTACCACCATCAGCTCGTCGGGCTCGAGGTCCGACGGGGCGAGGAGGTGCTCGGCCGCATCGCCGAGGTGCAGCATCTCCCCGCGCAGGACCTCCTGCTCGTGGAGACCCCGAGCGGTAATGTGCTCGTGCCCTTCGTCGAGGCGATCGTCCCCACGATCCAGATCGAGGGCGGGTTCGTCGAGGTGACCCCGCCTGCGGGGCTCTTCGAAGAGCTTCCCGAGGGCGAGTAGGGGCGGGTCGGCGCGTGCAGATCGACATCGTCTCGATTTTTCCGAGCTACTTCGACGTGCTCGACATCTCGCTGCTCGGAAAGGCGCGCACGCGCGGGCTCATCGAGCTGCGGGTGCACGATCTGCGCGACGCCACGGAGGATCGCCACCGCACGGTCGACGACACGCCCGCGGGCGGCGGCGCCGGGATGGTCATGAAGCCCGAACCGTGGGGGAGGAGCCTCGACGGGATCCTGGGCGAGGCCTCCCCGATCCGCCCTCCGCTCATCGTCTTCCCGTCGCCGGCGGGCGAGCCGTTCACGCAGCGGATGGCGCGCGAGCTCGCGGATGAATCCCACCTCGTCTTCGGTTGCGGGCGGTACGAGGGGATCGATCAGCGCGTCTTCGACGAATACTCGGAGCGGGCGAGAGTGCGGCTCGTGAGTCTGGGCGATTACGTGCTGAACGGCGGGGAGGTCGCGACGCTCGCCATGATCGAGGCGATCGCGCGACTCATCCCCGGTGTCGTCGGAAATCCCGAGAGCCTCGTCGAGGAGTCCCACGAGTCCGGCCTGCTCGAATACCCGGTGTACACGAAGCCGGCGACCTGGCGCGATCGCGAGGTTCCCGGGGTGCTGCTGAGCGGCAACCACGCCGCCATCGAGCGCTGGCGGCACGAGCAATCGCTCGAACGCACCCGGCGGGTGCGCCCGGATCTGCTCGAGCGCCAGGGGCCGACCGCGAGCCCCGACGACGACTCGGGCACCGCTACAGGTGCCGGCACCGGTGCCGCCGGGCACTGAATCTGTGGCATAATAGACGCTTGTGCCACGGTGCGGCACTGCCGTGAGGGTCCGCACGAACCGTGAGCCGCCGAATTCTTTTTCACATACACATTGCGTCCCGACTTGCGGCGGGCGCAGGAAGAGACAGTCATGCAGAAGCTCGACCACGTCGATGCCGCCTCGCTCAAGAGCGACATCCCCGATTTCCGCGCCGGCGACACCGTACGCGTGCACGTGAACATCGTCGAGGGCAACCGCTCCCGTATCCAGGTGTTCCAGGGCATCGTGATCGCCCGCCACGGCGACGGCATCCGCGAGACCTTCACCGTCCGCAAGGTCAGCTTCCAGGTGGGCGTGGAGCGCAAGTTCCCCGTGCACTCCCCGGCGATCGACCACATCGAGGTCGTCACCCGCGGCGATGTGCGTCGCGCCAAGCTGTACTACCTGCGCGGCCTCACCGGCAAGAAGGCCAAGATCAAGGAGAAGCGCGAGAACTGATCGCGAATCCAAGCGAAACCCCCACCCGAGCGGTGGGGGTTTTGTTTTCTCCGCGCTCAATCCGAGAATTCCCGCAGACTACGCCGGGGCCGGCGCGATACGCTCGATGAGCACAGCAGGCCCCACCGCATCGGAGTTCCACTTGAGCAGCGCGACAGAAACGGCGAATCCACCGCGTCGGAGACGGGGCGGCCTCATCGGATTCCTCCGCGACCTCGTCATCATCTTGCTGGCCGCGTTCCTCATCTCGTTTCTGCTGAAGACCTTCCTCATCCGCAGCTTCTACATCCCCTCGGGATCCATGCAGCACACGCTCGAGATCGGGGACAAGATCATGGTGAACCAGCTCGTTCCCAATGTGATGGGGGTGGACCGCGGTGACGTCGTGGTCTTCAAGGACCCGGGCGGCTGGCTCAATGCGCCGGCACCCGCGACCCCGGGCCCGATCGAGGCCTTCCTGCAGACCATCGGCCTCGCCGCCGACACCAGCACCGAGTACGTGGTGAAGCGCGTGATCGGCATCGGCGGAGACCGGGTCGTCTGCTGCGACGCCCAGGGCCGCGTGAGCATCAACGGCGAATCGATCGACGAACCGTACGTCGTGATCCCCGAGGGCGAGACCGCGGCCTCGAAGATCGCCTTCGACGTCACCGTACCCAAGGGGTCGGTGTGGATGATGGGCGACAACCGCTACAACAGCAAGGACTCGCGCTATCACCAGGACGAGCCCGGGCGCGGCTTCGTCGCGGAGTCCGAGATCGTCGGCCGTGCCTTCGTGATCAACTGGCCGCTGAACCGCTTCCAATGGCTGGGGAGCTACCCCGACGTGTTCAAGAACGTGCCCGACCCCGCAGATGCCAAGGGCTGATCCGGCCAAGGACCCGACGCTCGCTATCGAGCGCGGCTTCTTCTCAGAGGGCTTCGATGTCGTGATCGGCGTCGACGAGGTGGGGCGCGGCGCGATCGCGGGGCCCGTCGCCGTCGGCGCGGTCGCGATCGCGCGCGGCACGGAGACCTTCCCCGATGGGCTGCGCGATTCGAAGCTGCTGAGCGAGAAGCGGCGCGAGGCGGTCTATCCGCTTCTCGAGGAGTGGGGCGCCGGCGCCGTGGGATTCGTGAGCGCCGCCGACATCGACGAGCGCGGCATCACCTGGGCGCTCGGCGAGGCCGGCCGCCGTGCCCTGCTGCGGCTGCACGAGGCGGGGCTCGCGGTGCACGAGAGCCTCGTGCTCCTCGACGGCGCGCACGACTGGCTGAGCCCGGTGCTGCGGCGACCGCTCGCGGTGCGCACGCTCGTGGGGGCGGATCGCGCCTGCGCGAGCGTCGCCGCCGCCTCGGTGCGCGCCAAGGTCGAGCGCGACGCCATGATGCGCCTGGCCGACGCGGAGCATCCGTGGTACGGCTGGGCCTCGAACAAGGGATACGGCGCTCGCGCGCACTATGCGGGAATCGAGGCTCGCGGCCTCACTCCGCTGCACCGCGCGAGCTGGATCGCATCCGCCGCCCCGGCGCCGGAGCGCTAGTCTTGAACGGTGGCGCACGTGGACGTGAATGATCGGCCCATCGGGGTGTTCGACTCCGGTGTCGGCGGCCTGACGGTGGCGCGGGCGATCCGCGATCAGCTTCCGAACGAATCCCTGCTCTACATCGGCGACACCGCGCGCGCGCCGTACGGGCCCAGGCCCATCGCCGATGTGCGGCGGTTCTCCCTCGAGATCCTCGACGACCTCGTCGCGCAGGGCGTGAAGATGCTCGTGATCGCGTGCAACACCGCGAGCGCCGCGATGCTGCGCGATGCGCACGAGCGCTACCAGGTGCCCGTGGTGGAGGTCATCGGGCCGACGGTGCGCAGCGCCATGAGCATCACCCGCAACGGACGGATCGGGCTCATCGGCACCCAAGGCACGATCCAGTCGCGCGTGTACGACGACCTCTTCAGCATGCGACCGGAGATCGAGCTCACCGCGCAGGCCTGCCCGCGCTTCGTCGAACTCGTCGAGGCGGGGCGCACGAGCGGGCCAGAGGTGCTCGCCGCGGCGCAGGAGTACCTCGCGCCGCTCGTGGAGCAGGACATCGACACGCTCGTGCTCGGGTGCACGCACTACCCGTTCCTGCGCGGCGCGCTGCGACAGGTCGTCGGCCGCGAGGTGGCGCTCGTCTCGAGCGACATCGAGACCGCCGCCGAGGTGTACCGCGTGCTCACGCAGCGCGGACTGCTGCGCTCGCCCGATGCGGGGGAGGCTCGGGTGCGCTACGAGGCGACGGGTGAGGACACCGCGGCATTCGTCCGCCTCGCGCGGCGGATGCTCGGCATCGGCATCGAGATCGACGCGGTGGATCACGTGCAGACGGGGGCGATCCGCCTCCCGCAGATGAGCGAACTGAATGAGCTGAACGAGCAGACGAAGGAGACTCCGTGAACGAAACTCTGCGCGCCGACGGCCGCACCCCGGCCCAGCTGCGCCCGGTCACGATCGAACGCGGTTGGAGCAAGCAGGCCGAGGGCAGCGCGCTCATCAGCTTCGGCGAGACGCGGGTGCTGTGCACGGCCTCCTTCACCCCCGGGGTGCCGCCGTGGCTGCGGGGGCAGGGGAAGGGCTGGGTGACCGCGGAGTACTCCATGCTGCCGCGCGCCACGAACGAGCGCAGCCAGCGCGAGTCGGTGAAGGGCAAGATCGGCGGGCGCACCCACGAGATCTCGCGTCTCATCGGGCGCAGCCTGCGCGCCGTCATCGACACGAAGGCGCTCGGCGAGAACACGATCGTGATCGACTGCGATGTGCTGCAGGCCGACGGGGGCACCCGTACCGCCTCGATCACCGGCGCGTATGTCGCGCTCGCCGATGCCGTCGCCTGGGGGCGCGCGAACGGCCATATCGCGAAGAATGCGCGGGCACTCACCGACAGCGTCTCGGCGGTGTCGATCGGCATCGTGGGCGGCGTCCCGCTCACCGATCTCGCCTACGTCGAAGATGTCCGCGCCGACACCGATATGAACGTCGTCGTGACCGGGTCAGGGGGGCTCGTCGAGGTGCAGGGCACCGCCGAGGGCGTGCCGTTCAGCCGTTCCGAACTCGACTCGCTGCTCGATCTCGCGCTCGCCGCGACGACGGAGCTCTCCGCGGCGCAGCGCGCATCGCTGGGGGAGGAGCCCGCCGCATGACCCGACTCGTGCTGGCCTCGCACAATGCGCACAAGCTCGAAGAGCTCGGGCGGATCCTCGCCCCCCTCGTGCCCGAGGTCGAGCTCGTCGGCTACGACGGCCCCGAGCCGGTCGAGGACGGCCTCAGCTTCGAGGAGAACGCACTGATCAAGGCGCGGGCCGCGGCGGCGCACACGGGTCTTCCCGCGATCGCGGACGACTCGGGCATCGCGGTCGATGTGCTCGGCGGGTGCCCCGGGATCTTCTCGGCGCGCTGGG
>JBDIAD010000060.1:0-7504 GCA_039812205.1 Leucobacter sp. | reverse complement strand
CGCCGGTCGCGATCCGCCCCCTCCATGCGCGGAACCCACCGACGCCCCTCGCGCACCAGGCCGGCGAGCTCGTCGAGCGACCCCCACACCCCGCTCGCGAGTCCGGCCGCGAAGGCCGCGCCGAGCGCGGTGGTCTCGAGATTCTCGGGGCGCACCACGTCGATTCCGAGCAGATCGGCCTGGAACTGCATCATCATGTCGCTCGCCGATCCGCCGCCGTCGACCCGCAGCTCCGCGAGGGGCGAACCCGTATCGGCCGCGGCCGCATCGATCACCTCGACGGTCTGGTAGGCGCACGCCTCGCTCGCCGCCCGCACGATGTGCGCGCGGGTGACGAAGCGCGTGAGCCCCACGATGACGCCTCGCGCATCGGGCTGCCAGCGCGGCGCGAAGAGCCCCGAGAATGCCGGCACGATGAAGGCGCCGCCGGTGTCGGGCACGCTCGAGGCGAGCCCCTCGATCTCGGTCGAGTCGCGCAGCATGCCGAGGTTGTCGCGCAGCCAGTGGTGCAGCGAACCCGCGACCGCGACGGAGCCCTCGAGGGCGTAGACGGGCGCCGCGCCATCGATGCGATAGGCGACCGTGGTGAGCAGACCGTTCTCGGAGTACACCGGCCGTTCCCCGGTGTTCACGATGAGGAAGCCTCCGGTGCCGTAGGTGTGCTTCGCATTGCCCGGTGCGAAGGCCGCCTGGCCGAAGGTCGCCGCCTGCTGATCGCCGAGGATGCCGGTGATCGGCACGCCCTCGAGGCCGGGGATGCCGCGCACGGCGCCGATCGGCGCCGAGGAGGAGACGATGCGCGGCAGCATCGAACGCGGGATGCCGAAGAGCGCGAGCGCCTCGTCGCTCCAGTCGAGGGTGGCGAGGTCGACCAGTTGCGTGCGGCTCGCGTTGGTGACGTCGGTGATGTGGATCCCCGGCCCGGCAGACCCACCGGTGCCCGCGCCGCCGGTGAGCTGGAACGTCAACCACGAGTCGATCGTGCCGAACCTGAGTTCGCCGCGCTCCGCCCGCTCGCGCGCGCCCGGCACCTCGTCCAGGATCCACCGCACCTTGCCCGCCGAGAAGTAGCTCGCGAGCGGCAGCCCGGTGACACGCCGCAGCTGTTCCGTGCCGAGCTCGTGCGCAGCCGCGAGCTCGTCGATGAGCGGCTGCGTGCGAGTGTCCTGCCACACGATGGCGTCGGCGATCGGCAGGCCCGTCGCGGCGTCCCAGACGACAGTGGTCTCCCGTTGATTCGTGATGCCGACGGCCGCGATGCGGTCCCGAGCGACGCGCGCCTTCGACAGCGCCTCGCCGATGAGCGCCCGGGCGGTGTCCCAGATCTCGAGCGCGTCGTGCCCCACCCAGCCGGGCCGCTCGAAGATCTGCCGATGCTCGCGCTGCGCCGTGGCGACCGGTCTCGCGCGTCGATCGAACACGATGACGCGAGTGCTCGTCGTGCCCTGATCGATCGCGACGACGTGATCCGCCTGCTGCTGCGCTGCCATGCCCCGAGCATACTTCGGGCCGTGCACCCGCAATGGGCCCGAAGTATGCTGGAGGGCATGGCTGAAACCCTGCGTGTAGCGACTGTCAACGTCAACGGGATCCGTGCGGCATACCGCAAGGGCATGGGCGACTGGCTGGCCTCGCGCGGGGTCGACGTGCTCGCGCTGCAGGAGGTGCGCGCCGACGACTCGCATGTCGAGGAGCTCATCGGCGAGGGCTGGCACATTCTGCACGATCCCTGCAACATCAAGGGTCGCGCCGGGGTGGCCGTCATCAGCCGCGAGCCGGCGATCGCGCATCGCGTGGGTCTCGGTTCCGACGACGCGCAGGACGAGATCCAGTCGAGCGGCCGCTGGCTCGAGGCCGACTTCGAGGTGAACGGCAAGGTCGTCACGGTGGTGAGCACCTACGTGCACTCCGGCGAGGTCGACACCCCCCGCCAGGAGGCGAAGTGGGCCTTCCTCGAGGCGATGGGCACGCGCATGAACGAGCTCGCGGACGAGCGCGAGCTCGCGGTGATCGTGGGCGATCTGAACGTCGGGCATCGCGAGTTCGACATCAAGAACTGGAAGGGCAATGTGAAGCGCTCCGGCTTCCTGCCCCGCGAGCGGGCCTACTTCGACCGCTTCTTCGGCTCGCGCGGAGACACGGTCACCGGAGTCGACGGCACCGAGGGCATCGGCTTCGGGTGGATCGACGTCGGCCGTCGCTTCGCCGGCGAGGTCGACGGCCCCTACACCTGGTGGTCGTCGCGCGGCCAGGCCTTCGACAACGACACGGGCTGGCGCATCGACTATCAGATGGCCACGCCGCAGCTCGCCGAGCGAGTGGTCGATTACGCGGTGGATCGCGCCGCGGCGTACGACCAGCGATGGTCGGATCACGCCGCAGTCGTCGTCGACTACACGATCTGAACCGTTTTCGCGCTCCGCGCACTCACACTCGAAAGCATCATGAATTCACAGAACCGGTCTGTCATCTTCTCGGGCATGCAGCCCTCGAGCGATTCGCTCCACCTGGGCAACTACATCGGTGCGCTCAGCCAGTGGACGAAACTGCAGGATGAGTACGACGCCTATTTCTGCGTCGTGAATCTGCACGCCATCACCGTTCCGCAGGATCCCGCGGAGCTCGCCGCGCGCACCCGCGCCACCGCGGCGCAGTACATCGCCGCGGGCATCGACCCCGAGAGGTCCACCCTCTTCGTGCAGTCGCACGTCCCCGCGCATGCCGAGCTGGCATGGGTGCTGAACACGATCACCGGTTTCGGCGAGGCCGGCCGCATGACCCAGTTCAAGGACAAGTCGCAGCGCTACGGCTCCGATTCGACGTCGGTGGGCCTCTTCACCTACCCCGTGCTCATGGCCGCCGACATCCTGCTCTACCAGACCGACGTGGTCCCGGTCGGCGAGGATCAGCGCCAGCACGTCGAGCTCACGCGCGACCTCGCGAACCGCTTCAACAGCCGATTCGGTGAGACCTTCGTGATCCCGCAGGCGCAGATCCAGAAGGAGACGGCGAAGATCTTCGATCTGCAGGATCCGACCTCGAAGATGTCGAAGTCCGCGGCGACCGAGGCCGGTCTCCTGAAGGTGCTCGACGAGCCCGGGGCGAACAAGAAGAAGATCATGCGCGCGGTGACCGACGCCGACGGCGAGATCCGCTTCGATCGGGCCGAGAAGCCGGGCGTCTCGAATCTGCTCACGATCTACTCGGTGCTCAGCGGGCGGTCGATCCCGTCGCTCGAGGGCGAGTTCGCAGGGAGGGGCTACGGCGATCTGAAGAAGAGCCTCGCCGAGGTCGTGGAAGACACCTTCGCGCCGATCCGCACCCGCACGCGCGAGCTGCTCGGCGATCCGGCGGAGCTCGACCGGCTGCTGTTCGCCGCCGCGGATCGCGCGAATGAAGTAGCATCGGCAACACTGAAGCGCGTGTATGACGCGATGGGAATGCTGCACCGCTGATCGCTGACGCAGCACGGCATCACGGGAAGGGGCCCGCGTGACGAGCACCGATTCGGAACCCGGCACCGCGCGGCCTCGAGCGCTCACCTGGCTCGCCTTCTGGCGGCGACTCCCGTTCACGCTGGCTCTGCTGCTCGCGCTCCTCGTCGCTGGGCTGATCTTCGGCACGCTGGGGGCCTCGGCGGCGCGGCTGCCGCTCTACGATCAGGTGGCGACGGGGCTGCCGGCGTTTCGGGAGGGCCGCTGGATCACCCTGCTCACCTCGCCGTTCTTCGTCGATCCGCCGATCCAGTGGGCGCTCACCGCACCCCTGCTGCTCGCGGGCGTCGGCTGGGCGGAGTGGCGCTTTGGTTCGCTCCGCGCGATCGCGGTGTTCGTCATCGGCCACGTTTCGGCAGTGCTCGTCACGGCCGGGCTGCTGGCGCTCGTCTCGGCCACCGATTGGGAGTGGGCGGCGCGGGTCGCCGCCGAGCGCGATCTCGGCCCCTCGGCCGGCGCCTTCGCCTGCCTGGTCTTCGCGCTCGCAGCGCTCCCCTCGCCGTGGCGTCTGCGCGCGCGTTTCGCGCTCGGCGCCTGGGCCATGATCGAACTGCTCTACATCGGACAGCTCGAGAGCATCGAGCACTCGGTCGCGATCGGCCTCGCGCTCGTGGTCTCGGGGCTCATCCCGGCGTTCAGGCATCGCGCGAGTCGCCCGAGCTCGCGCGAGTGGCGCCTGCTCGCCTTCGCCGGACTCGTCCTCATCGGCGTGGTGCAGCTCATCGATCTGCTCATCCCCTACGACGGCCCGCTGGGGCGCAACGATCCGCTCCCATCGCTGCTCGATATCGCGATCGACGTCGTCATCATCGTGTTCATCGCGAACGGGGTCAGGCAGGGCGTGCGCGCCGCGTGGCTGGTCGCCCTGATCCTGGCCGCGTTCAACGTCTTCACCGCGCTGCTCGGCGTCGCGCTGGTGGCGTGGCTGCTCGGTGCGGGCATCATCGACAGCCCGATCGCGCTGCTCGGCCTCGTGCTCCCCGAGGGCGCGCTGTGGCTCGCGCTGCTCATCGTGCTGATCATCGCCCGCGGCGCCTTCCGCGTGCCGCTGCGCAAATCGAGGCGCGCCCTCAAGGTGCAGGGGGTGGATCGCGCCGAAGCGCTCGAGCGGCTGCATCGGCACGGCGGCGGCACGATCTCGTGGATGACCTCGTGGCCGCCCAACCGCTACCTTCCCGTCGACGACGGCTTTGTCGCCTTCCAGTCGTATGCGGGGGTCGCCATCGCACTCGGCGATCCGATCGTGGCCGCCGGCGACGAGGGCGCGGCTCTGCTGCGATTCGCCCGCAGCGCCGAGCGCGCTGGACTCGTCCCCTGCGTTTTCTCGGCAGGCGAGGCGTCGGCGGCCGCCCGGCCGACCGGTTGGCGCAGCGTCATCGTCGCGGAGGACACGATCGTGGATCTCCCCGGTTTCGAGCTCTCGGGCAAGCGCTGGCAGCCCGTTCGCACCTCCGTGAACCGCGCGGCGCGCGAGGGCATCGCCTTCCGCATGTGCACGCTCGCCGACGAGCCGTGGAACGTGCTCGCGCAGGTGCGCGCGATCTCCGAGCAGTGGACGGGCGACAAGGGCCTGCCCGAGATGCGCTTCACGCTCGGCACGGTCGACGAGGCGCTCGATCCCGAGACGCGCGTCGGAATCGCCGTGGACGCCGACGGCAGCCTGCACGGGGTCACCTCGTGGCTGCCGGTCTACGGCGCCGCCGGAGCGGACGGATCCGCCCCCCGCGTCGTCGGGTGGACGCTGGACCTCATGCGCCGCCGGGACGGCGGCTTCGGGCCGGTGATGGAATTCCTGATCGCCTCCTCGGCGATGCACTTCGCCGAGGAGGGCTACGAGTTCCTGTCGCTGTCGGGCGCGCCGCTCGTGCGGCCGGAGGAGGCGGAGGCCGGCCCCGTCGATCGTCTGCTCGAGCGGATCGGCGAGCTCATCGAGCCGCTCTACGGCTTCCGCTCGCTGCATCGCTTCAAGCAGAAGTTCAATCCGCGGGCCGAGCCGCTGCATCTGCTCTTCCGCGACGAGGGCGACCTTCCGCGGATCGCGATGGGTCTCACCCGCGCCTATCTGCCCGACGCATCGCTGCGCGACCTGATCTCCTCGGCGACGGCGGGGACCGGGGCATGAGCCGCGTGCGGCGCGCGGCCGGGGCCGCCAGCACCGCCTGGGTGATCGGCGGCGAGATCGTGGGACTGCTCGCTCAGATCGCGCTCATCGTCACAGGGTACGGCTTCGTCATCGTCGAGGACGAGCAGGTCGACGACGAGATCGGCCGCCTGCTGCTGTGGTGCCTCATCGGCACGCTCTACGTGCTCGCCATGATGCTCTGGCTGAATGTGAGCGTGCGCATCAGGGATGTCGATCATCCCGTGCTCATCAAGATCCTCGACAGCGGGGTCGTGCGCTGGCTCTCGTCGATCTTCACCTTCCTGACGAGCCTGATGGGGCTCACCGCTGCGGTCACGCTGATCGTCATCCGCGGCGGCGAGCGCGCGGGCTGGGAGCTGTACGAGTTCGCGGCGGTGTGGGCCATGCTCATCTCCTGGGCCATATTCCACTGGGGGTATGCGCGCATCTATCACGCGAAGTTCTACCGCGCGAAGGGTCAGGCGGGGCTCGCCTTTCCTGAGACTCCGGTGCCACGGCTCGTCGACTTCGTGTATTTCTCCTTCACGATCGGCACCTCTTTCGCGCCGTCCGATGTCGCGGTCACCACCTCTCGCATGCGCTGGAGCGTGCTCTGGCACACCGTGTACAGCTTCTTCTTCAACGCGCTGATCATCGTGCTGACGATGAACACGATTCTCGGCAGTTAGCGTCGGCGCCGGGCGCGATCCAGGCGCGATCCGACGCCCGGCTTGGCGGTGAGCCCGGGCCAGCGATACAGTAGGACACAGGTGTTCCACTTTCGGTCTCGGCCGGGAACGGGACGCCGCACACAAGTGTTCCGGGGTCGGTGAAATTCCGAACCGGCGGTGACAGTCCGCGAACCCCACGGGAGTGGGGCCGAACCGGTGGAATTCCGGTACCGACGGTGATGCGAGGCGGGCGACCGTCTCGATTAGTCCGGATGGAAGGAACACGGGGGCCTCACTCGATGCGCGAGACCTCCCGAAGCTCCCCGGAACCCTCACGAGATGAAGGTCGGGATGCACACACGCGAGCAGCTGGAGTCGGCGATGCGCCGCGCGCTCGATCTTGCGCACCGCGGCCCGGCCATCGATGAGAATCCGCAGGTCGGCTGCGCGATCATCGGCCCCGAGGGGCGGATCGTCGCCGAGGGCTGGCACCGCGGCGCCGGCACCGCCCACGCCGAAACCGACGCGCTCGCCCATATTCCGCAGGAGTGGCTGCCGCGCATGCGGGAGCTCACCGCCGTCGTCACCCTCGAACCCTGCAATCACACCGGCCGCACCGGCCCGTGCGCGCTGGCGCTCATCGAGTCCGGCATCGGCTCGGTGGTCTTCGCGCTGCACGACCCCGGCGTCATGTCGAGCGGGGGCGGCCGCGTCATGCGCGAGGCCGGCATCGCGGTCGAGAGCGGCGTCCTCGCGCGCGAGGCGCGCGCCCTCCTCGCGCCGTGGTTCGCCCGGCACGCGCACCCCGAGGCGGCCATCGGCGCCGAAGTCGAACCGCCCGCCCGCCCGCGCGTCACGGTGAAATGGGCGCAGACGCTCGACGGCCGCGCGGCGGCCGCCGACGGCAGCAGCCGGTGGATCACGGGCGCCGAGGCGCGCGCCGATGTGCACCGGCAGCGCGCGCTTGCCGACGCGATCCTCGTCGGAACCGGCACCCTCGTCGACGACGATCCGGCGCTCACCGCGCGCGACGCGGACGGCGAGCTGCTGGTCCCGGCCGCCGAGCAGCCGATCCCCGTAGTGCTCGGCCACCGGGAGATCCCCGAGACGGCGCGATTGCGCACCCACCCGGCGCTCGCGGCCCACGGGCTCGAGGCGCGCATCCGGCTCGGCGGCGACGACCTCGCCGCCGACCCCGCGACGCCCCAAGCTCGCGG
>JBDIAD010000059.1:0-7568 GCA_039812205.1 Leucobacter sp. | reverse complement strand
CGCATTGCCGCCACCGCCGGCACAGGCCGTCAGTGCGAGGGCGGAAGCCGCGAGCACCGCGATCCCCGCCTTCTTCCACGAGCCGAATCGTTTCATGTTTTCTCCTTTGCGCCATTGCAAAATAGACCGTTTCACATCGGTTGAGTCCTCACCCTACTGATTTCACTAGGGGGCGCCAGCCAATCGCGAAGCATGCGCGGTTCCGAAGATCCATGGCAAATCCACGCGCACGATCTTCCACTTCTGGCGTGAGTCCGTGCACGAATACCAATGGTCACGAACGCATAACGCACGAAACCCGAGCTCAGACGTCGAGATGGACGAACTCGACCCCCGCGGCTCGCAGATCATGTACGGCCTGGATCGCCCCCGGGTAGGTTCCACCCTGCGGCTGATTCATGTGCCCGATCACGATTCCACCCGCCTGCGTGCGACCGACCTCGGAGCGCACCGTCGCGGAGGCGTAGGTCGCTCCGCCGTCGCCGTTCAGCGAAAAGCCGACGGGAATCTCCCCGAGAGCCCGCACAATTTGAACGGCGACATCGTCGTAGTGGGCCGTGCCCGACCGGAAATACCGTGGCGCGACCCCGGTGAGATCCGCGAGCTTCACGTGGTTCTCCCACACCTCGGCGACCGCCTCGGCGGCCGAGGCGGTACCGGCGATGCCATAGGCGGCTCGACCGTTCACCGAAAGCGGCCGATGAGCGGTGCCATGATTCGCGAGCACGAAAAGCGGATCCGCCGCGAGCTCGAGCACGAGCGCCGGGTTCGCATCGATCCATCTGGCGTTCAAGAACAGCGTCGCGGGAATCCGCTCGCCGCGCAGCGCATCAATCAGCTCACCGTCGACGGCCGACCCGCCCGGGCCACCGCAGGCGTCGAAGGTCAGCGCGATGCGGGCCGCGCCGGTCGCGGCTGCGGGCTGAGCGAGTTGTGTCGCGATCCCCGGGATCGCGAGCCCCCAATTCGTCGGTGCGATTCCCTCGAAACGGGCGGTGATCTCTGAGGGATCGATCGCCGGCGCAGGAGGCGGATCGGGAGCCGCCGGCGGCGGCGACGGCATGGGTGGCAGGAACGGGCGGTCGGGCGCGATCGAGGGCGGCTCCGGGGCGCAGGCGACGAGCCCGGTGAGCACCGCTCCCGCAAGGCCGGTGAGCATCGCTCGACGGCTCACATACCCGGACACCCGGCCTCCCCAACACACAGCCTGCCGATTCCCTATTCATTATGCGCGCATTCGGCCGGGTGTCCAGGAACAAGAAAACCCCCGCCGAAACGGGGGTTTTCTCACTCGGTGACCCCAGCGGGATTCGAACCCGCGTTACCGCCGTGAGAGGGCGGCGTACTAGGCCGCTATACGATGGGGCCGCGTACACATCGCGCGATCGTTTCCGAGCGGCGCTTTGCAACTTCTCTATATTGCCATACGCGACGGAGGCATGCAAAATCATTGCGGATTTTTCTCGCGTCTCTAGGATCGGGAGTATGCGAAGCTTTCGTCTTGCCCATGCCGGCGCGGTCCTCGAAGACGACGGCGCGTCACTCATCATCGATCCGGGGAGCTTCTCGAGCACCGAGGAACTCGCGCGCGCACTCGACGCCGCCCTGCCGCCGATCGGTCTCGTCATCACGCACGAGCACGGCGATCACTGGACTGCCGAACACATCACGACGATCCGCGCGCACGCGCCCGGCATTCCCGTCTTCACCACGGCGGCCACCGCCGCCGCACTCGCCTCGGCGGGCATCGCCGACAACGTCAGCGTGGTCCACGCGGGCGACCGCGCCACCGCCGGGCCGTTCGACCTCGAGTTCTACGGGCAGCACCACGCGGTGATGCACTCGAGCATTCCCGTCGCCGACAATGTCGGAGTCATCGTCGACCGGGGCTTCGCCTTCGGCGGCGACGCTCTCGTGACGCCCCCGCATCCGATCGACCTCCTGGGCGTGCCGATCGGCTCTCCCTGGTCGAATATCGGCGAGGTCATGGATTTCGTGCTCGCCGCCGCGCCCCGACGCGCGTACCTCACGCACGACGAGATGCTCTCCCCGGCGGGTCGCAACATGTATACGCAGCGCGTCGGGTGGTGCCTGGAGCAGTCGGGCGGCGAACTCGTCGAGTTCCCGCGACTCGACGACGACGCGAGCGCGCGGTTCGAGTTCACCCTCGACACGGCGAACTGACCCCGCACCGGGCGATCGCGAGCCGCATCGCCCCGGGGTGCGCACCGCAGGCTCAGTAGTGCGAGACGCCGGCTTCGCGAAGGGCGACCTCGATGGGCACGTCGCCCTCGTTGAAGCGGATCGTGCGCCCGATAGTCCGATCCTCGATGAGGGTCCGCGCGATCACCTGGGCGACGTTTCCGCGCGAGACGACTTCGGATTTCGTGGCGTAGGGATCGATCCGCCCACTCGCCTTCTCGACGATGAGCCCGCTCGGGCACAGGATGGTCCAGTCGAGCGTCGTCTGTCGCAGATAGGCGTCGGCGATCGCCTTCGCCTCGGCGTAGTGGTAGAAGGGATGCTCCGGATCGACGCCGTGCTTGAGCGAGGAGTTGAAGTACGACACCATGACGTAGCGCTTCACACCCGCCTGTTCCGCGGCGTCCATGCTCCGGATCGCGGCCTCGCGGTCGACCGCGCGCGTGCGCACGGGGTGCCCGCTCCCGGCACCGGCCGACCAGACGATCGCGTCGTGCCCCGCGAACAGCTCGGCCAGCGCGTCGACGTCGTATTCCTCGATGTCGAACACCATCGGCGTCGCGCCGGTCTCGGCGACCGCCTCGACCTGATCGGGGTTTCGAATGACAGCCGTCACCTCGTCGCCTCGCCGAGTGAGAATCTGCTCGGTCAGCAGGGCGACCTTCCCGTGCCCGCCGATGATGATGATGCGCGCCATGCCTCCACCCTAGTGAGTTCCCACCTACGGCACAGTCTTTTGGAGAGAGCACGCATACCTCCCCCTCTGGGTACGGTAGAACTATGCGAATTGTCACCCCGCGACTCGCCCTGCGCGAGATGTCGCGTGCCGATCTGCCCGAGCTGCGCGCGATTCTGCAGGACGACGAGACGATGACCGCCTACGAAGGCGCCTTCGACGACGAGCGCGTCGATGCCTGGATGGAGCGGATGCTCGGCCGCTACCGCGACGACGGCTTCGGCATGTGGGCGGTGACGCTCACGGGCTCGGACACCATGATCGGCCAGTGCGGGCTCACCGTGCAGCACATCCTGGACGAGGACGTCGTCGAGGTCGGCTACCTCTTCAATCGCGCATACTGGCATCGCGGCTACGCGATCGAGGCGGCGAGGGCGAGCAGGGACTACGCCTTCGACACGGTGGGGGTGGATCGCGTGTACTCGCAGATCAGGGACACCAACATCGCCTCAATGAACGTGGCGATCCGCATGGGGATGACGGTGCGCGGGCGCTTCGTCAAGGAGTCGCGCGGCGTCTCCATGCCTCACCTGGCGTTCGCGATCGACCGCGCGGAATACGAAGGAACTACGCGCCGCGCTCCACGTCGATGAGCGCGTCGAGCGATCCCGCCTGATCCACCACCGCGCCCCAGCCTTCAGCCGCGGCCCGGTTCGCCTCCTCCGTCGTGAGCAGGCGCAGCGTGCGGATATGCCCGACGATCTCGCCCTTCTCGTCGCGCACATCGTCGAAGTCGGCGCCCCAGCGCGAATCCGTCACCAGGATCGAAGTGATCGCCGTCCCGGTGAAGATGGGTTCGCCGTTCGTCCACGGCACGCCCACCGGTGGCACACGGCGGTTCATCGCGATGTCGTTGCACACCATCTGCAGCGCGACCCAGCCGGCGCCCTGCTGATCGTCTCGCACCTCGATGGCGAGCTCGACCCGTTCCCCCGTCGCGGTGTGCAGGCGCGACACCCCGGAGGTCATCATGACGAGCGGCCCCTCCTCGGGCTGCTTCGCGACCACCATCACGGCGCCGCCGATGCGCTCCTCGTAGCCCCTGGGGGCGATGCCGAGCGCATCGTAGACGTGCATGGGAAAGGTGTCGTCGGCGTCATCGCGCATCGGCACATCGGGGATCTCGGGCTGTTCTTCAGTCACCCCGCCAATCTACTTCACCAGCGCGGCGCGAATCCGATCGGCGGCCTCGCCCGGTGAAAGCACCGCGGTGTCGAGACGCAGATCCGCGGCGTGCCACGGCTCGTATTCCCGGGTGCGGATCGCTCCCCAGTCGGGCAGCACCAATCCCGGGACGTCAACCTCGCGCGACTGCGCACGCAGACGGTGCTGTTCGGCGTCGCCGCAGACGATCTCGATTTCGAAGATGCCGGATCCCGCATCGGCGGCCACCCTCCGCCACGCCGCCCGGGTGAACTCGAGCGGATTGACGCACTCGACGAGCACCATCAGGGGCGAGCGCAGCAGGTCGCGCACCAGCGCGCGGGCGACGATGTAGCCGGCGCCCTGCACACCGTCCGAGCCCATCTCCCCCGAATCACGCAGTGCCTGCTCGATGCGGTCGATTCGCACGTACGCGATATCGCGGTCACGACGCAGGAGCTCGTTCGCGATCGTCGACTTCCCCGTCGCCGGCAATCACCCGAGCATGACGAGCATCGGCAGAGAACCGGTGGGCTCGATGGATGCGGATGCCATGCCCCCACCCTAATCGGGCGCGGTCCGTGCCGCCGCGCCCGCGGCCGCAGCGCTCACTTCTTCGCGAAGAGCTCCGCGAACTGCGCCTGGATCTTCTGGCGGGTCTCCCCCGCGGCGGTCGTCACACTCGCCCAGTTCCAGTCGCCGGAGACGAAGCCGGTCGGAAACATGCGCCCCTGAGTGAAGTGGTGCATCACGCCGAGCACGTATTCGATCTCCTGCGCGTTCAGGAATGCGCCGAACGGCATGTCAACCCGGCCCGGTTCCTCGCCGCGCTTCGGCAGGGTCTTCAGCTGATCGATGAACCCCTCGGGTGCGGAGATGGTGGATCTGCGATCCACCCCGATGGCGAGCGAGATCGTGCTCTTCGCCCCGTCGCGGTAGAGCTTCTTGCGCAGCGCGGTTCCGGCCATCGCGCCGCCCACGCGGGAGAACCCCGGGCGACTGTCGATCGCGCCGATGCGCCAGGCCATCAGCTCGCCGGGAATGCCGCCCATCGAGTACTGCTCGCCACTGATCGTCGCGGCGGCGTAGGTGATCCGTTCGAACGGGATGAACGTGTCCGCGATCCGCACCCCCTGCGGGTCGACGACCACCTGGGTCGAGCCGTCGCGAGACACGAACGCCTTCGCTTTCGCGAGCGTGCGGGAGTTGCTCCACGCGACGAGGAACGGGAAGGCGAGGAACACCGCCGCGATGATCAGAATGCCGATGAGGGAGGTGCGGCCGATGTTCGACAGCGGGATGCCCGCTCCGAGGATCACCGCGACGAGAACGCCGAAGATGATGAACATCGTGCGCGTCACCGAGCGATGGGCCTTCTCGGCCAGGGCGAGTCGTTCGGGTGGAACGGTTACAACGAGGGCGCCGTCGGGCGTCTGATTCATCACTCGAAGAGCATAGCCGAGTCATGCCGCGCACGTGATCGGTTCGTGAATTATCGATAGCCGACGCGCCGATCACCCTTTCCGATAGTGCAGCAGCGTCGTTCCGTTCGCAAAATCGCGTCGCTCGACGAGCACGAGCCGCAGGTCGGCGGCATCGGGAAGGGCCCGCAGACCTCCGCCAACCACGCGCGGCACGATGAAGAACCTGAAGTCTTCGACCAGCCCCGCGCGAATCGCGTCGCTCGCCACCGTCGGGCCGAAGATCTCGACCTCGCCGGAGGCCTCCATCACGATGCGCTGCAGTTCATCGCCGTCGAGGTGCGGGACGATGCGCGCGCTCCCCGGACCGAGTGCCGCGGGGGCGAGCGTCGACGACGCCACGACTCGGTCGATCGCCCGCCAGCGTCGCGCGAACTCGCGCTCCGCATCGCTCCAGACCTCGTCGACGGGCTCGGCCTCCCAGTAGGTCATCAGCTCGTAGGTGCGGCGCCCCAGCACCTCGGTGGAGATCCGCTCCATGCGCTCGAGATGCGCGTCGAAGACCTCGGCGTCGGGCGCCGCCCATTGGAAGTCACCGGTCGTATCGGCCACGTATCCATCGAGCGACATGGTCGCGGTGTAGCTCAGAGTGCCCATGCCTCATCGTACGACGCGCGCCCCTCACTCGTATATGACTCTGGCTCGGGCGCTCTCGACGAACTCCCGCATCTGGTCTCCGTGAAGGTCGAACTCCTCACCCCCGCAGGCCGCCATGGCGATCAGCGCGAAATCGCCGCTGCGGAACGCGTAGTTCGTGCCCTGGAGGCCGGCGATCGATTCGGACGAGAAGTCGGCGCGCGCGAAGCTGATGCGCGCCCCCAGGTCCTCGTCGTCGACGGTCGCATCGAACATGACGAGTTCGGGAGGAGCGATGGCGAGCTGGGTGTCGAAGGCTACCCGCCCTGTCTCTTCGGTGAAGTCGAGAACCACCTGCGCCGAATCCGGCATCTTCTCCGTCCCCAGGCCGGCCGGTTGACGGAACTGGATCACGCAACGGGGCGATACCGTGATCTCGATGGTTCCTTCATCTTCGTAAACCCGGGTCGTCCAGCCATCGGGCATTCTCCCCGGGACATCCCAGAGGAGATCCTTCGGCGGAGCGTTCGTCGTCACCTTTGCGAGCAGCTCGAGCTCGGCTTTGCTCATCGGTTCGTCGGATTTCTCCTGCTCGGCCGGCTTCTCTTTGTCGGTCGGCTTCTCGCTCTTCTGCGGCTTCTCGAGTTGCGTGCGTTCGAGCCATCGATCCGCATCGCTCCCGGATGTCCCGCATCCGCTGAGGGCAACCGCGGCGAGACCGATTGCGATGAGTGCGCCGAGGCGAGAAGTCTTCATGCCCCGAGCATAGCCACAGTTTTCGTATATAAATCACAGAAATACACGAGGCTGCAAAAATAGAAGTCACATGCTCCCGCGGATCGACGCGGGAGCCTCTCAATGCCGCCGCTGACACCGCGGGCAGAAGTGCGAGGATCTGCCGGCGAACGGGATCCGCTTGATCGGCCCGCCGCAGCGCAAGCAAGCCTCCCCCGTGCGACCGTAGGCGTTCAGCGAGTGCGCGAAATACCCCGCCTGCCCGTTCACATTCACGTACTGCGCGTCGAAACTCGTGCCGCCCTCGGCGAGCGCCTGCGCGAACACGGTCCGAAGCGCGGCGAGCAGCTCCGCCGCCTTGCGCGCCCCGAGGCTCGAGCCGGCCGTTTGCGGGTGCAGCCGCGCCCGCCAGAGCGCCTCGTCGGCGTAGATGTTGCCGACGCCGCTCACGATCGACTGGTTCAGCAGCAGCGCCTTCACGCCGCTCGTGCGGGCCTGCAGCGCGGCGATGAATGCGCGATCGTCGAAGGCCGGGTCGAGCGGGTCGCGTGCGATATGCGCGGCCTGCACCGGAATGGTCCCGATCCCGTCGAGACTTCGCCCGAGCTCGTCGACGGCGAGGGATCCGAAAAGGCGCTGATCCGCGAAATCGACGCGCAGCTCCCCCTGCGTCGGATGCTCGATCCACAGGCGGA